>JAXHTF010000007.1 GCA_034211275.1 Acidobacteriota bacterium | reverse complement strand
TCGAGCTCGACGGCCAGACCTTCCTGGCCCTCAACGGTGGCCCTATGTTCCAGTTCACCGAAGCCGTTTCCTTCAGCGTCGATTGCGAGGACCAGGACGAGGTGGACTTCTTCTGGAACGCTCTGACCGAGGGCGGCGAGGAGAGCCAATGTGGATGGCTCAAGGACCGCTTCGGCCTGTCCTGGCAGATCGTGCCGTCGGTAGTTTCCGAGATGCTGAGCGATCCCGACAAAGAGAAATCCCAGCGGGTGGCCCAAGCTCTCCTCGGGATGCGCAAGCTCGACATCGACGAGCTACAGAGGGCTTACGAGGGCGGGGACGTCCACTGAGCCGGTTCAGGGAGGCGGAGAAAGGGGGCTTATGAGCCAGGAAGACGAAGCCGCCGTTCGAGAGGCGGTGGAGGCCCTCTATCGAGAGGAGTCGCGTCACGTCTTCGCCACCCTGGTTCGGTTGCTCGGAGACTTCGATCTGGCTGAGGAGGGTCTCCACGAGGCCTTTCGTGCGGCTCTCGAGCAATGGCCCCAGGGCGGGATTCCGGAGCGCCCCAAGGCCTGGCTGGTCTCCGCCGGCCGCTTCAAGGCCATCGATCGGATCCGGCGAAGCTCGCGCTTCGATCCCTTGGGGGATGTCGCCGAGCGCCTCGAAGCCGCGGAGAACACGCCGGTGTGGGAAGAAGGCTTTCCCGATGACCGTCTGCGGCTGATCTTCACCTGCTGTCACCCTTCCATGGCCCCCAACGCGCAGATCGCGTTGACCCTGCGGGAGATGTGCGGTCTGACCACCGAGGAAATCGCCCGCGCCTTCTTGGTGCCGGCACCGACCCTGGCCCAGCGCATCGTGCGGGCCAAGGCCAAGATCCGCGACGCGGGAATCCCCTACCGGGTGCCGGAGCCGGAGGAGCTTCCCCTGCGCCTGGATGTGGTGCTGAAAGTGGTCTACTTGGTGTTCAATGAGGGCTACGCCGCCACCTCTGGCGAGTCCCTGACCCGCGTCGATCTGTCCAGTGAGGCCATTCGCCTCGGCCGGCTGCTCGCCCAGCTGCTCCCCGAGTCCGAGGTCCTGGCGCTGCTGGCGCTGATGCTGCTCCACGACTCCCGGCGCGGAGCGCGGGCTTCGGAGAGCGGCGACGTCATCCTGCTCGAGAACCAAGATCGCTCGTTGTGGAACCGGGATCAAATTGAAGAGGCTACGGAGCTGCTGGAGCGCTCCCTCGCGTCCCGGCGGGCCGGCCCTTACGCGCTCCAGGCTGCCATCGCCGCGGTGCACTCGGAAGCCACGGAGGCCGCCGCCACCGACTGGCCGCAGATTGCCGCCCTCTACGACGTTTTGCTGCGGTTGGAGCCGTCGCCGGTGGTGGAGCTCAACCGCGCGGTGGCCATCGCCATGCGCGATGGTCCGCAGGCTGGGTTGACCCTCATCGACGACCTCCTGGAGCGCGGCGAGCTGGACGGCTACCACCTGATCCACGCGGCGCGGGCGGATCTCTGCCGGCGCTCGGGTCGTACGGAGGAGGCCAGGGCCTCCTATCAGAAGGCTCTCGAGCTTACGCCCCAGGAGCCGGAGCGGCGCTTCTTGCTCCGGCGGCTGCGCGAGCTGTGATTCTCTTGGCTCGGGATGTCGAAGCAGCGCCTTCGGGCTCGGCGAGGAAGTCATCAAGCCTCGAAGGCCGCCGCGAAGCGCTCCCGCTGCTCGCCGGTGCCCACCGCCAGGAGGCGTCCGTCGGCGGGGAGGGGCTGGTCCGGGGGCGGTCCGGGTTGGGTGCCGCCCTCGGTTTGCAGTGCCACCACGTTGAGGCCGGTGCGGGCGCGCACGCCGGCCTCGGCGAGGGATTTGCCCACTAGATCGCCGGGGATCTCCAGGGCGAAGAACTCCAATCCCTCGCCGAGAAGAATGACGTCCCGGCCACGGAGGGTGGAGAACACCGATTCCACCCCCAGGAAGGCGTAGCTCAGGACGAAGTCGGCACCGGCGCGGTGGATGGCTTCGACGTTGCGCTCGTGGGTGATGCGGCTGACGATGCGCAGCTCCGGGTTGAGGCGCCGGCAATAGACCGCCAGATAGATGTTGGTGGCGTCGTCGTTGGTGGTCAGCAGTACCGACGGCGCTTCAGCGAGGCCGGCTGCCATCAGCACCTTGCGGTCCGCCGCGTCCCCCTCGAAGAGTCGGTTGGCCACTCCCTCCAGCCGTTCGCAGACGGCCTCGTTGCGCTCCACCAGGTGCACCGCTACTCCTCGCGCCCGCAGTGCCTGGGCGGCGGCGGTGCCCACCTTGCCACCGCCGATGACCAACACCGGGTTGAAGTTGACGTCGTAAATCACCAACAGCGCGTCGAGCTCCTGGATCTGCTCCGGCGTACCGATGACCACCGGAACGCTGGCGTTGGTGAGCACGTGGTCCGGGTCGGCGGGGAGTAGCCGGCCGCGCTCCCAGACCCCCACGATGTTGATCCCCAGCGCCTGGCGCAGCTTGGTGTCGCGGATGGCGCGGCCGGCGAGGGGCGTGTTGTGGACGGGAAACTCGGCGATCTCCAGGTCGTAGTAGCGCCCTACCCGGTGGGCCTGGGCATGACCGGCGTTGACCCGCCCGGCCAGATGTTCCCCCAGCCGGCGCTTGAGGGGGAGCACATAGGAGGCGCCGGCGAGCTCCAGGATGTCGATGGAATCGTCGTCCTCGGCCACCGCGATGAGGGGGGTCTCCGGCGCGTGCTCCCGCAGGGTCAGGGTGACGCTGGTGTTGTCCGCGTCGGAGAGATTGGCCAGCACCCCCAGAGCGGTCTCCGCCCTCACCGCCTCGTAGGTACTCACGGAATCCACCTCGCCGGCGATCACCGAGATCCCGTCGGAGTGCAGCTCCGCCGCGCGGTGGGAGTCCGGCTCCAAGACGAAGTACGGCACGTCCAGAGGCGCGAGCTTCCGGGCCAGCCCCCGGGCTACCGGGTCCCAGGAAGCGATGATCAGGTGCCCGGAGGTTCCCGGTGACACCCGCCGCGGGGCCCGCAGCCGGATCTGCGCCTCCAGCCAGGGTGCATAGAAAAAGCGGATGAAAGCGAAGGGGAGGACGATGAGCAGGAGAATGATCCCCGACATCAGCACCAACATGCTGAAGGCGCGCCCCGCGTCGCTGGTAAAGGTGATGTCGCCGAAGCCGAGAGTGCTCATCACCGTCAGCGTCCAATAGAACCCGGTCATCCAGGAGTGGTCCTGCCCCTCCCATTCCATCAGCACATGGAAGAGGACCGAGTACGCGACCACCACGACGGTGAGGAAAATCAGATAGCGCAGCAGCGCCTGAAGATTGCGGCGGGTCTCCCGCTGGGTCAGCAGGTAGGTGAGTTGGGGGGTAAGAAACTTCAAGTCGGTGGAAGAGGCCCTATCGAAGAGGCTCGGTCGTAGAGGCCCAGTCGTAGAAGCCCGGTCGGCGTTCTTTTGCTGAGCAGATTACCACGCAGCCGGAAGGGCTCCGCTCATCGTAGAGGCTTCGCCTAAGACCGCCAGGCCACTCACGGTTCCTCCACGAAACGTCGCGGCCGCCCGAGGACGCCGTCCCTTTTGCGGGAGATGGCTTCGAGGTAGTGGTGACCTCTTTGGTGAGTGCTCCGAAGATTTTTCTGCATCTGGATCCTTCGAGGCTAAACAGGACCACTTAGTTCCTATATGATCCGCCGATGTGCCGGGAGTGCCTCCATGACGCCGCCTTGGCGGCCCGCTGCAATGAACGCCGTGCCGAGTTGGTGCGCGGGCAGTATTTGTTCTCCGGGTTGAGCGATCGCCAGCTGGAGGCCGTCTTCGGTGCCATGAACGCCGTCGACGTTGAGGCGGAGCAATGGCTTTACCTGCAGAATGAACCGGCGGAGTGTTTCTTCCTGGTAGAAGAAGGCGAGGTGGCGCTGCTTCGCCACTCTTCCGACGGGGACGAGGTCATCGTGGCCATCGTCGGTCCCGGGGAGACCTTCGCTGACGAGGTCCTCTTCCTCGAGGAGCCGCGCCATTCGGTGAGCTGCCGCGCCCTCACCCCGGCCTGCGTCATCAGCTTCGACCGGCGCCAGTTCAGTGGGCTTCTGGACAGCTCGCCGCAGCTGGCTAGGAAGGTGATGGCTACCCTGCACCGCCGCAACCAGATGCTCCTGGACGAGCTGGAGCAGAAGACTCTGCACTCCGCCACCGAGCGTCTGGTGAGTTTCTTGGCCAGCGAGGCCCAAGGGGATCTTTGCTCCCAGCGGATCTCTCTCTCGTACCCGAAGAAGGTTCTGGCCTCCCGTCTCTCCATCAAGCCCGAGACCCTCTCCCGGATCCTCGCCAAGCTGCGGGAGTGCAGCCTGGTAGAAATGGACGGCAGCGATATCGTTCTCAATCAGTCCACCGTTCAGCGGGAGGGGCTGTCCTGCGAGAGCTGTTGCCGGCGCTTCTGGGGCTGCCCCGGGGCTCGGGCGCGGGCGGAGCAGGCGGCGTCGGCCACCCCTCGCGCCTCGGGTCGTTCTCCGCTGCCGGTGTTGAGCTCCCCCAAGGCCTGACCCGCCGACTCCGGATCGCGGCCGTTCAGCTTCTCCGGGCAGCGTTCCTTCCCTCCTCCACAGCTTCGACCTTCGGCAGAATTCCCGTCTTCTTGACCTAGATCAAGGCGGCGGAGCCGAGGCTTTCCGATACTCGCTTCTCGAAACGCGGGAGGGCTTTCCCTGGGCTGCGAAGCCGGGGCCTTTTCTCGCGGACTTTCTGATCAGGCCAGCCGCAAGTTGCGGTGGGCTCCTAGGAGCGGGGTGTCTCGTCGATGCCTCGGGAGAATGCGATGAAGAGTCTGAGCTCGTGGAAGCGTGGAGTCGAACAAACCTTTGCCTGCTGGCGAGCGGTGCCGGCTCTGCTGCTGGTCCTGGCCGCGGCGCCGCTAGCGTCGGCCCAAGGCGTCGAAGCCACCGTCCGGGGGATGGTGACCGATCCGTCGGGGAATGGGGTGGCCCGGGCGCTGGTCACCGTCACCGAGGCGGGTGCCGACGCTGCCGCCGGAGAGGCCCAAACCGCCCTCACCAATGGCGACGGTGAGTTCGCCGTTGGTCCTTTGGCGGCCGGTTCATACGCGCTCCTGGTCGAGGGACCGGGTTTTCTGCCCCATCAGGAGTCGTTCGATCTCGGCAGGCAGCAGGAGCTGCGCCTCGACATCGGCCTCGAATATCAGACCTTCTCCGAAAGCGTGGCGGTGGAGAGCGAGCCGGGCAACTTCGTGCTCGGCGAAGAGGAGATCGACAACCTCCAGGCAGCGGATATGTCGCAGCTGCTGGCCAACGAATCCATGGTGGCGGTGGGGGGAGCGCTGCCGGTGGCACAGAAGATCTACGTTCGCGGCTTCGAGGACGTGCTGCTCAACGTCACCGTCGACGGCGCTCAGCAGGCCGGGGAGCTCTACCATCATCAAGGGCGGGTGCAGATCGAGCCCGAATTCTTGAAGAGCATCGAGCTCGAAGCCGGCGCCGGGCCCGCCACCAGCGGTGCCGGAGCGCTCACCGGCGCGCTGCGGCTGACCACCAAGGACGCCTTCGATCTGCTGGAGCCGGGGCGCAGCTTCGGCGGTCGGGTCAAGGGCACCGCCGGCCTCAACGGTGAGGACAGCTTCACCGGCTCCATCTCCGCCTACGGTCGACTGTCGGAGAATCTCGGGCTGGTGGTCTCCGCCCTGCAGCGCGACGCGTCGGACTACGAGGACGGCAACGGTGATCTGGTGGAGTCCTCCGCCGCCGAGCAGCAGCGGGCCCACGCCAAGCTCAGCGGCGTCTACTCCGACCACAGCTTCAGCCTTTCTTTCGAGGATCTGCGGGATCGCGGGACCTACTACGAGCGCCCGAACCTGAGCAACTTCACTGGCGCCTTCGTGCTCTCCGACCACGAGATGAACCGTCGGACCGCTACCTACAACCACCTCTACGATCCCGCCGGGGACGCCGTGCGGGTCCAGGGCACCCTGTACTGGACCCGCGCCGACTTCAACAATCACCGCAACACCACCGGTGCCCTCTACGGCAAAGGGGAGTTCACCAGCATCGGCCTCGACCTGCGCAACACCTCGCTCTTCGGCGACCACTCCACGACCTACGGCGTGGAGTACCGCAGCGACGAGGCCTCCGGCACTCAGCAAGCCACGCCGCCGCCGTTTTGGGGGAGCTCGGAGCAGAGCGCCAGCGTGCTCGGCGTTTTCGCGCAGGATCGGTGGGAGGTTTCCGACCGGGTCTTCGTCTCTGCCGGTCTACGCTTCGACTCCTACGAACATTCCACCGACGAGGGCGTTGGCGCCGGCGTCTCCAACGACAGCGACGGATTCAGCCCCAACCTCTCCGTCGAATGGCAGCCAGTGCAGGGCCTGACCCTGCGCGCCGCTTACGCCCGGGCTTTCCGAGGCATCACCATCCGCGAGGCATTCTTCAGCGCCCTCTACATCCACCGTGGAGATCTCGAGCCGGAGCGCGCCGACAATCTGGAACTGGGCTTCTCCTACGAGCGCGGCGGCGGCTTCGTCCGCGGCACGGTCTTCCGGCAGGATTTCGAGAACTACATCAACGCGGTCTTCGACGGGGGCACCGCCTGGGGCTATTGGGAGAATGTCGGCGACGCCGAGGCCGAAGGCTATGAGCTCGAGGTGGGTCGCCGGTGGCGTCACCTGAGCCTCAGTGCGGGCGTGTGGGAGACCGACAACACCATCAACGACCGGCCTCTCACCGACGCCGATCTGGGCCTCGGCACCAATATCGGTCGTACCTGGACGGCGAGCCTCGACTATCAGGTTCCGGAGTCGACCCTGTGGTTCGGCTTGCGGACTCGGCTGGTGGAGGATGAGCCCAACACCATCACCGAGGTTGCGCCGGACAAGGAGGGCTACTTCGTCGCCGACCTGCACTCGGCATGGCAGCCGCTGGAGCAGCGCCCGCTGACCCTTCACGCCTCGGTCACCAACCTCTTCGACGAGTTCTACTTCGACCAGGCCACCTACGGCTTCAGCCCTCGCTCCGGAGACCTCATCGGTTTCCCATCCAAGGGTCGGGAGGTGGTGCTGTCGGTGGCCTACAAGTTCTAGCGATCTTCACCACCACGCTCCATGGAAGGTGAAGCCGGCCCAGTAGTACTCGTCGGTATAGCGGTCGCGAATCTTGCGCTGAGCCCGCCGGAGCGCCTCGGCGGCGCTGGCGGTGGCGTGTTGGCTGCCGGGCCGGCCTTGCGGGTGGTTCCCCTGGCTCAAACAGACCCTACCCTTGCCGCTCCACCGCGCGGGCGATGAGAGGGGCCTTCTTACGCAAACCTTCGAGGCTGATTTCTCCATCCTGGTACATCCGGAACCATTCTCGCCGCTGGCGAATCACCCGCTCGTCATCCCGTAGGTTCAGGCGGACAAGGACAAACTCGGCACGTTTCCTTAGAGCTGGCGAGATCTCTTGGGAGACTACGAGCTGGAGCGACGGAAGTAGTATCTTGAACCAGCCGTTCTCGACCTCGAAAGGGTCAAGAATCTGGATGGACGGCAGGCTGCTCTTGCTTGCGTTGATCCACTGCGCTGCATAGCGATAGTTGGACCATTTGTAAGCGAGAGAACGATCCTCGGTGCAGCTGACGAAGTGATCGACGGTGCCGACAGGTTCAAACATGGCCGAATAGGCGCAGAGGTTATGAAAGCCTTGGGCCAGAGGGGCTTTGAAAGGTGTCCAGAAATCACGTGGGCGTTTGGCTTCCGGGTGAGTCTCGAGCCATACGGCCCCAGGCTGTTCTGCCTGCTCTCTAAATCCCGGTGGTTGGGGGACGCGCTCGAAGGCGATCAAGCGTTGACCTCTTGCTGGTCGTGGCGCTCCGTCCAGACGATCCATCGGGGCCAGAAGGGGTCATGTCCGGCCAGAACTCTTTCGAGCTCCTGGTGAATTTCTTCCGGACTGCTCAGGCCCGGAGGGAGGGCGCTCAAGTCTTCACGCATCCAGGCCTCCGCCGCTTCGATGGCGCGCTCGGCCTCCAGAGAGCGGCCTTGGCGCAAGCCGAAGATGTCGGAGACGAGCCAACCGACTACGTCACCTTGCTTCGCCCATGGCTCTTCCTGCAACTCAACGCCCCCTTCGGCTAGATTCAAGTGAAACACCGCATCAACCTCAGGATCGAACTGGGGTTCGATCGATGCGAGCACCAAGGGAGAGTGAGTGGCAGCGATGAGCTGAACCTGGGCATCGTTCTCACCGGTCAGTGCATTCATCACTTCGGTGAGGGCCGGAACAATTCGCCGTTGCCACTGAGGGTGGAGATGGGCTTCGATTTCATCGATGAGGAAGATGATTTCGCGGGTGGGTTTGCTGCCCCGCAGCTGGCACGTTGCCAAATGTTCCTGCCAGGCCCAGACGAGCAAGTAGGCCAGGGCGATGATCCGCCGCATTCCGGCGGAAGCGTGGATCACAGCGACCTCTTGGCCGTATGGCATCCTCAAGGTGGGGTAGCGCCTGGCGTCATCTAGAAAGACTTTGCGGAGCTCGCCTGGCTCGAGGGGCTCATTCTCGGAAGGTGCAAGAGTCTGAAGGACTTGCTGGAGCTCCTCGAAGGCCTCTCCTCCTTCTCGTTGCCACGAGGCCCAATCACGGATCAGGCCTTCGCAGTAGCGGTTGCCTTCCCAGACTTCCTGTGCGGAGAATAAGTAGGAGGACGGGCGGTCGGGGTCCTCCTTCTTCCAGTAGTTGCGAGCTGGATCCCAAACGGAGAACCCTCCGTCGACTTGTGCATAGAGAACCAGCCCAGGGATGGGCGGTCTGCCCTGCTGGACGGACCATTTCTCCGTTTCTCGGTTGAACGTACTGGAGTACCTGTAACTTCCAGTACTGGATTGGGTATAGCGAAAGCGGATTTCTGGCTCGGCTGGTGGCAGATGGGGCATAGCCAGGCCTCGCGCCCAAGTACGGGTCAAAGCCCACCAACCCACATCGAGGAGAAATGTCTTCCCCAATCCATTGTCTCCGGCCAGGATGTTGATTCTGCTCTTGAGCTCGATGGCGAGCGTCGGAGCCGGGCCGACTTCTTTCAGGTGGAGTTCTTCGAGCATGACGCCTTTCTAAACACAGCAATGCTTTGGCCAACCTAGACTGACGGGTCTCAGCGTATGATCTCCTGCCCACCGGATTCTTTGCGCCCGAGATCTTCTTGAGTCTACCGTGTTCCGGACCGGCTCAAGGCCAGAGCAAAGGGTCTGGCTCCTGAAGAACCAAGTGGTTGGTGGTTGGCTTCCCTCAGCGCGGCGAGGGTGTTCGCCGCATCTCGATGCCGTGGCGCTCGATCATTCGATAGACGGTGCTGCGGGCGACGCCGAGGCGGCGGGCGGCGGCGCTGACGTTGCCGTTGGTGGCGCGGAGGGTGCGCAGGAGGGCTTCGCGCTCCGAGGAGCGCAGGTCGGTGATCGGTGCCTCTGGCCCTTGCTCGGGGTCAGTGGCGTGAATCTGGGGCGGCAGATCCTGGGCTCGAATCACCCTTCCCGGGGCTACCGCCAGGCCGAATTGCAGCGCCATGCGCAGCTCCCTCACGTTGCCGGGCCAGGAGTGAGCTTGCAGGGCGGTCAGGGCTTCCGGGGCCAGGTGGGGCCGAGCGTGACGGCCTTCCTGGCCCGCTAGCCGGTTCAGCAAAGCCTCCGCCAGCTCCTGCAAGTCGGAACGGTTCTGCAGCGAGGGCAGTGTGAGCCGTGCCCCGCCGAGGCGGTAATAGAGGTCGCGGCGGAAGGTCCCCGCCGCCACCATGGCATCGAGATCCCGACAGGTGGCGGCGATGAGCCGGAAGTCGGAGCGCCGGGGCTCGTTCTCGCCCACTCGATAGTAGTAGCCTTCCTCCAACACCTTGAGCAGCATGGCCTGAAGCGACGGCGAGGTCTCCGCCACCTCGTCGAGGAAGAGGGTGCCGCCGGTGGCCTGATGGATCTTGCCCTCGCGGCCGGTGCGGTGGGCGCCGGTGAAGGCCCCCGGGGCGTAGCCGAAGAGCTCGCTCTCCAGCAGTTGGGGCGATAGGGCGCCGCAGTTGATGTCGACGAAGGGCCCGTCGGCGCGGGGGCTGGCGCGGTGGATGGCGCGGGCGAGCAGGCCCTTGCCGGTGCCGGTTTCGGCGAGCAGCAGAATCGGCAGCGGGCTGCGGGCGATGCGCGCCGCCAGCTCCTTGGTGCGCGCCATCACCGGATCGCTGCCCACCAGGTTGGCGAAGGGATCGTCGCGGCGGGGAGCTTCGCTGGATGGAACCTGGTGCGCGCCGGTCTGGACTCGTTCGGTGGAGCCGTCCTCGACGGTGACCAGTACCGCCAGGATCAGCCTTGGCTCGCCCCTTTCGGGCTCGCTCGCGACCGGTTCCAGCCGCAGCCATGTCGGGCGTCCCGTGGTCGACCAGAAGGGGGCGCGCAGGCGGTCGGTGCCGGCCTCCAAGGCTTCCAGGAGCTCCTGCCAATGGAGGCCGCAAAGCGTGTCGAGGCGGGTGCCGGTGAGGGAAAGGCCGCCGGCTTCCTCCACCGCCGCATTGCCGGCGCGCACCACCCCGGGCCACTCCACCAGGAAGGTCGGCCGCACCGCTTGGCGCAGGCGATCCCCCACTTCGTTCCTGCCGGCCCCGAGCCAGGCCTGACCACGCAGCGCTTCTTGAATGGCCCGCGCTCCGTGGGCCACCGCCAGCTGGATCGCCGGGTGGGCGGCGAGGGCGTGGGAGGTGGCGTCGATGACCCCCACCAAGCGGCCATAGGGATCGCGGATGGGACTGGCGTAGCAGACCAGGTCGTGGTTCGAGCGAACGAAGTGAGCGCAGCCGGCGACGGTCACCGCCCGCTCCTCCGCCAGGGCGGTGCCGATGGCGTTGGTGCCCTGGATTTCCTCCGCCCAACGGCCACCCTCGATGAGGCGCAGATGGCGAGCGGTGTCGCGGAATTCTCCTCCGGCCTGGGAGCGCAGGATCAACCCTTGCTCGTCGGTCACCAGCAGCCGGTAGTGGGCGCGGGTGAAGACTTCCTCGCCGCCGGTGGTCAATACCCGATCTGCCGCCGCCAGCAGGGGCGCGGAGCGTTCTTGGTGTTCTCGAAGCTCGGGGCCGCGGAGGATTTCGCGGCTTTCAGGGGTGCCCTCGGGGTCGACGCCGAGGTCGCGGGAGCGGAGCCAGCGGTCGAAGACGGGATGGCTTTGGGCCGCAATCGACCCGCGGCTCTGGTAAGCCTCCCAGAGCCCCGACTCGACCTGGACGAGCTCCAATTGCGCCAACCGACCTCCCGTGGGGTAGGACGTTCGCTCGAGCGCGGACGTCCCTCCAGCGTAGGCGTTGGCGGGTGGATTTTCAACCATGACCAGGAATCAGCGGTGCTCCGCGTCCGGCGAGAGCCAGCGGAGCACCGCCGAGCTGACCCTATCCGGAGGGTGGAGCGTCCGGCCGCCGCGGGCCCCGCTCGATGGGTGCATGCTCGTCGAGCCAGGCTTGCTCCTCCGGCGAGAAGACTCGGGAGCGGGTCAGGAATCGCATTCCTTCGGGAGCTTCGATGGAGAAGCCCGCTCCCCGTCCCGGGACCGCGTCGATGATCAGCTGGGTGTGCTTCCAGGCTTCGAACTGGCTGCCGCCGATGAACACGTCGCAGCCGGCGATGGAACCCAGATAGACGTCCCGCTCGCCGATGCGGAACTCGCCCTCGGGGTAGCACATGGGGGCGCTGCCGTCGCAGCAGCCCCCGGATTGATGGAACATCAGCTCGCCCTGGGTCTTGGCCAGCCGCTCGATGAGCTCGACGGCGGCATCGGTGGCGACCACGCGGGGTATTGCTTCCGTCATCGTTTACTCCGTCCTAGAAGAACCCCATCTCGTTGGGGTCGTAGCTGACCAGCAGGTTCTTGGTCTGCTGATAGTGGTTGAGCATCATCTTGTGGGTCTCGCGGCCGATGCCGGACTGCTTGTAGCCTCCGAAGGCGGCGTGGGCCGGGTAGAGATGGTAGCAATTGGTCCACACGCGGCCGGCCTGGATGTCGCGGCCTGCCCGATAGCAAATATTGGCCTCGCGGCTCCACACCCCGGCGCCGAGGCCGTAGAGGGTGTCGTTGGCGATCTCGATGGCGTCGTCGTAGTCGGAGAAGGAGGTCACCGACACCACCGGGCCGAAGATCTCTTCCTGGAAGACGCGCATCTTGTTGTGGCCCTTGAAGATGGTGGGCTGGATGTAGAAGCCGCCGGCGAGGTCCCCGTCCAGCTCGGCCTTGCCGCCGCCGGTGAGTACCTCGGCGCCCTCCTCCTTGCCGATCTTCAGGTAGGAGAGGATCTTCTCGTATTGATCGTTGCTCGCCTGGGCGCCCATGCGGGTTTCCGGGTCCAGCGGATTGCCGGGGTTGGTCTGCTTCGTGCGCTGGACGCAGAGGTCGAGGAATTCCTCGTAGATGCTCTCCTCGATCAGCGCCCGGGACGGGCAGGTACACACCTCACCCTGGTTGAGGGCGAACATGGTGAAGCCCTCCAGGCACTTCGAGCGGAAAGCGTCGTCCGCCTGCATGACGTCCTTGAAGAAGAGGTTCGGCGACTTACCGCCGAGCTCCAGAGTCACCGGGATCAGGTTCTCCGAGGCGTATTGCATGATCAACCGGCCGGTGGTGGTCTCACCGGTGAAGGCGACCTTGGCGATGCGCGGGTTCGACGCCAGCGGCTTGCCCGCCTCGAAGCCGAAGCCGTTGACGACGTTGAGCACGCCCGGGGGCAGCAGGTCGCCCACCAGCTCCATCATCAGGAGGATCGTCGCCGGGGTCTGCTCCGCCGGCTTGAGTACCACGCAATTGCCCGCCGCCAGCGCCGGCGCCAACTTCCAGGCGGCCATCAGCAGCGGGAAATTCCACGGGATGATCTGCCCCACGACCCCCAGCGGCTCCTTGTAGTGGTAGGCCATGGTGTGCTCGTCGATGGGGGCGATGGTGCCTTCCTGGCTGCGAATCACTCCCGCAAAGTAGCGGTAGTGGTCGATCGTCAGGGGCAGGTCCGCCGCCAGTGTCTCCCGCACCGCCTTGCCGTTGTCCCAGGTCTCCGCGACGGCGAAGCGTTCGAGATTCTCCTCCAGCCGGTCGGCGATCTTGTTGAGGATCTGGGCCCGCTCCGCCGGCGAGGTCTTGCCCCAGGCGGCCCGGGCTCCATGAGCGGCGTCCAGGGCCAGCTCGATATCTTCCGCCGTCGAGCGCGGAATCTCGCAGAAGGTCTGGCCCGTCACCGGGGTGACGTTCTCGAAGTAGTTGCCCTTGACCGGCTTGACCCAGTCCCCGCCGATGAAATTCTCATAGCGGGAAGCAAAGTCGACGAGGGCACCGTCGGTATTGGGGAAGGCGTAAGTCATAAGTCCTCCTTAGTCTCTCGATTCGTCACGTCGGTGTTCGGTGACCTTAGAGAGCAAGGCCAATGCCATCGCCCGGAATGCCTGATTTCAGGGGCTCCCGGCGATTCCGTTGCCGGCCGGCTGTCGCGATCTGCGACACCTGTAGCGGGACAGGTGTCGCGCTCCCTCGCCTCAGAACCGCGAGCCGATGGCCAGCTGGAAGTAGCCGGTGCCGCGGTCGGCGTAGCCGTAGCCGAGGTAGACGGGGCCGAGGCGGGAGTCGATGGCGAGGGTGACCGTCGCGGTGAGGTAGTCGGGCCCTTCGAAGCTGCGGGGTGGAACGCTAGAATTCCCATCAGCGCTCAGAGGGGTACTGCTGCCTCTCCGGGATCGTCACGCAGTGATATGACTAGCACGCTTCATCCATCCCTTACGCCAGAGAAGGCTCTGATCTTTCGCATCACCCACCGTGCCAACCTCCCTTGGATCTTCCAGAATGGCCTCCATTGCAGCAGCTCACCTATACAGGATCCTTCCTTCGTAAGCATCGGCAATCCGGAGCTGATCGAGAGGCGCCAGCGACGGAGAGTGCCTACTTCTCCTGCAGGAACGCTCGCCGACTACGTTCCCTTTTACTTCACGCCGTTCACACCAATGCTCTTCAATATCGTTACCGGCTACGGTGGCATCCAGCGACGAACGAACGCCGAGATCGTCATCCTGGTTTCATCCCTGCTTGACTTGGAGAGCGCTGGTGTGCGCTATGTGTTCACCGATCGGCATGCCTATTTGCACAGCGCTGAGTTCTTCGGTGACCGGGCAGATCTCGGCCGGGTCGACTTCAAGATTTTGCAGGAAAAGGACTTTCGGAACGATCCGGAAGATCCAGGAAAGAAGGAGCGTTATCAGGCAGAGGTGCTTGTTCACCGGCACCTTCCGGCCAGCGTTCTCAAAGGGGTAGCCTGTTACAATATGGCGATCAAGCAAGAGGTTGAGGCAGCAGCGGATGAGCACAGCGTGGAGTTGAAGACGATCATACGATCCGGTTGGTACTTTCGATGATGCAGTTCACAAAAGGCAATCTTCTCGAGGCCGATGTCGAGGCTCTGGTGAATACCGTCAACACGGTGGGTGTCATGGGCAAGGGAATCGCCCTGATGTTCAAGGAAGCGTTCCCTGCGAACTTCCGCGAGTATGCGGCGGCCTGTCAGCGGGGAGACGTGAAGACCGGTCGGATGTTCGTGACGGAGACCCAGAGCCTGACCGGTCCTCGGTGGATCATCAACTTTCCGACTAAGGAGCATTGGCGTACCCGGACCCGGATAGAGTGGATCGAAGCAGGTCTCGCAGACCTCCGCCGGGTGGTCGAGGAGAGAGGGATTCAGTCGATCGCCGTGCCGCCTCTCGGCTGTGGCAACGGCGGTCGTAGCTGGTCGGAAGTTCGTCCGATGATCGAGAAGGCACTGGGCGACCTTCCTGGTGCGGAGGTGTTCGTGTACGAGCCTACGCGCCGGTACCAGAATGTATCCAAGCGGGCAGGTGTGAAGGAGCTGACGCCAGCGCGTGCGCTCATCGCAGAGCTGGTTCGAAGATATTGGGTCCTCGGGATGGAATGCTCGATGCTCGAGATCCAGAAGCTCGCCTGGTTTCTGGAGCGGGAGATCGAACTGTCAGGCCTGAAAAACCCGCTGGAGCTGCGTTTCCAAGCGGGTCGATACGGTCCCTATGCCGACCGCCTCCGCCACTTACTCAACGCTCTGGACGGGAGCTACTTGCGCTCCGAAGTACGAGTCGCGGACGCGAAGCCCACCGACGTCATCGCATTTCATGACGCCCAGAAGGATCGGGTTGCAGCCTACCTTCAGAGTGAAGCGAAGGGGTTTCAGAACGCTCTGGAGCGTGCCACCGACCGGATCGATGGGTTCGAGTCGCCGCTCGGCCTTGAAGCCCTTGCCACCGTTGACTGGCTCCTGGCTCGGGAGGACTGCTCACCCGAGTTGGAGTGTGTGAAGTCTGCTCTGGAGCGTTGGCCGGGTGGGAAGGGTGCAGGAAGGCGGAAGCTACGCATCTTCGATGATCGCTTGCTGGGACTTGCGCTCGAACGAGTTGTGAGGGCTTGAGGGTTTTTGGGCCTCTCCCATTGATCCAGCGCTAGCAGCCTGTGGTGAAAGTCAGACGCCAGCGAGAGCGAGCAATTTTTCGTCGAATCAAGGCCGGAAAACCACAGGCGATGCGGGTATCGGCGAGGTTTTCGAACGAAGATTCGGCGGAAAAGGGCCGCTCGCAGCGCGGCTCGACTTTCACCACAGGCTTCTAGCCCCAGCCCTTTGCCCTAGGACTCCGACCTCAAGCCCCGCCGCCTCAGAACCGCGAGCCGATGGCCAGCTGGAAGTAGCCGGTGCCGCGGTCGGCGTAGCCGTAGCCGAGGTAGACGGGGCCGAGGCGGGAGTCGATGGCGAGGGTGACCGTCGCGGTGTAGACGAGGTCGTCGGCGGAGATGTCGTCGCGGGTGCTCCACACATTGCCGGCTTCGAGCCAGCCGCCGACGTAGATCCCGGCGCCGAGGGTGGGTGGCAGATCCATCAGGCGATAGAAATAGCCGGGGGAGACCAGGCCGAAGTGATCCCCGCGTAGCTCGCCGGGGCGGAAGCCGGAGAAGGAGAGCGGGCCCCCGGCGATGAACTCGTCGTAGGCCGGAATCTCGGTGTCTAGACTCGTGCCGGCGCGGAAGATCGAGAAGATCGTGTGCCGGCCCCGGCTGAAGAACCGGCTGTAGGAGCCGAAGAGCTTGGTGTAGGTGTCGTCCGCTCCCAGATTCTCCTCCGAGCGATAGAGGATGAGCTGCCCATAGCGGCCGCTGCGGGGCACGTTGACGTTGTCGAGGCGGTCGATGACCAGGCGAGCCCGCAAGCCGGCGAGGGTGACGTCGACCTCCGGGAGCTCGCTGGGGCCGACGGTGGGAGCGGCTTCTCCCTCGCCCCAGCGCAGCCCGACGCGCAACTCGCCGTATTTGCCGAATTGGGTTCCGGCATCCAGGCCGACGGTCCCCGCCTCGACTTCGTACTCGGCGACTTTCTCGCTTCCCGAGTAGAGGTCGCTTTGGGTGCGCAGGTTCTCCAGGCTGGCGGCCAAGAAGATGCGACCCTGAAAATCTAGCGGCTGATAGAACTCCGAGCGCAGGCGGCGGGTCTCCCCGACGCGGAAGTCGTTGCGCCATTCGGCTCCGCGGGCGTTGATGCTGGTGCGCGTGTAGTTGACCAGCACGCCATAGGAGCTGGTGCCTTCGAGATCATCGTAGAGGGCCGCCCCGACCCGCAGATAGTAAGGCCCCCAGGGCTTCTCCACTACCCGCAGCATCAGCTCCGGTCCCGCCTCGGTGCTCTCGATATCGAAGCGTACCGACTCGAACTCTCCGATCTCGAAGACCCGAGCGAGGTCCTTGGAGAGGATGTCGAGGTCCAGCGGCGTGCCTTCCTCGGTGCGGAGCCGGGTTCGAATCCGCCGCGGGTCCACCCGCTGGGTCCCCTCGATGCGGATCGCAGCCAGTGGTTCGTGGCCGATGCTCTGCTCCAGATCAAGAGGTGGACGGGGGGGATGGTCCCTGGCTAGAGAGTCCAAGGCGCCCGCCTCGGCGCGGGCGGCGGTCTTGCCCGCTTCAATGAGGGTGGCGAGGTCGGAGAAGTCCAGCGAGTCGACCCCCGAAAGGCCGGGAATCAGCACTACGTCCGCCTGCTGCCGCTGTTCCAGGGCGTTGCGCCGCGCCGCCAGGCCCAGCGCCTGGCTGGAGATCGCTGCCATGGAGGAGAGTTCTTCGCTCGGGCTCAGCGGTGCGCCGACGTCCACGGCGATGACCACGTCGGCCCCCATCTCGCGCACCACGTCCACCGGCAGGTTGTTCACCACCCCGCCGTCCACCAGCCGCCGCCCGCCGATCTCCACCGGAGGATAGATCCCCGCGATGGACATGCTGGCGCGCAGGGCGAGAGCCAGGTCTCCATCGGCCAGAACGACCGATTCACCGGTGCCGAGATCGGCGGCCACGGCTCGGAAGGGGGTCGGGTATTGGTCGAAGTGATCCACCGCCGGGATCGGCAGGGTCAGGCGCTGGAGGAGGAACTCCAACGCAAAGGCGGACAGAGCGCTTCCGGGAATGGTGAACCTGCCGTCCTTGAAGCCCGCCTCCAGGCCTACCGGGTACCGGCTATCTTCTTCCTTGCGCCGAAACGAGAGACTTCGGCGGGGGGGCTGGCCGCGGAGGATGCCCCGCCAGTCGATGGCTCGGAGCTCTTCTTCGATCTGCTGCGGGGAGTAGCCCGCCGCATAAAACCCACCCACCACCGCTCCCATGCTGGTGCCGGCGACGCAATCGATGGGCACTCCCATCTCTTCCAACACCTGCAGCACTCCGACGTGGGCCACCCCCCGGGCTCCTCCGCCGCTGAGCGCCAGTCCGATGCGGGGCCGGTCCTCGCCTTCAGTTCCCGGTGCTTCGCATGCAAAGGCCGGAGGGCTGAGCGCCACTGCCCCAAGTACCACCACTCCAAGTAGCACTGCCACAAGTACCCCTGGCTCACGAGCCCAGGGCCCAAACCACGGAGTTCGTGGATTTGGGAATGGGTTGTTGGGCAGGATGGTCATCATCGAGCGGCACGCCAAGGCAGGTCGGCTTGCGCGACCTGGAAGCTATCACTACCCGCGGGTCCTCGGTTCTCCAGTTGCCAGTTCCTCTGCAGAGCCCTCCGGCACATTTGCGGGCTTGCTGAGAGGATTGTGCATGGTGCCAGCACGATTGCCTATTCCTGCGGAGCGAGGCGTGGAGCATCCTGTGGGTGCGAGGTCGGGGAGACCGTCGCGCTTTCTCGCCAACTATCCGATGGATACGGGAGGATCCGATGAAGAAGAAAGAGCAGCTGACACGCAGAGATTTCGTCGAGAAGAGTGCCATGGCAGGAGCTGCGGTGATGCTGGCCAGTCCGGCCTCGTTGTTTGCCGCGCAGCGCGAGAAGTCGCAGGGGCTCGTCCGGGGCTACGCTGCTTTTGACCAGTCCGGAATGCTGAAACCCTGGGAATTCGAGCGTCGGCCCATGGGGGACGACGACATCCTCATCGAGATCAAATTCGCCAGCATCTGTCACTCCGACATCCATCAGATGAAGGGCGATTGGGGGCCCCAGGTCTACCCGCAGATTCCCGGCCACGAGATCGCCGGTATCGTCGCCGCTGTAGGCAGCAAGGTGACGAAATTCAAGGTTGGAGACCGGGCCGGCGTCGGCTGCATGGTCGATAGCTGCATGACCTGCGACAGCTGCACTCACGGCGAGGAGCACCTCTGTGACCGGGGAGAGACCCTCTTCACCTACGGCTACCCGGACGAGCGAGAACCGACGGGCATCACCCAGGGCGGCTACTCGACCCAGATCGTCGTCCGCGACCACTTCGCGGTCCACATTCCGGACCACATTTCCCTCCAAGAAGCCGCGCCGCTGCTATGCGCCGGCATCACCACCTACTCGCCGATCCTGCAGGCGAACTTCGATATCGGCGACAAGGTCGGCGTGGCCGGTATCGGCGGCCTCGGCCACATGGCCGTCAAGCTGGCGGTGTCGAAGGGGGCGGAGGTCTACGCCTTCACCACCTCGCCGAGCAAGGTGGAGGATATTCGGGCCTTCGGCGCCGAACCCGTGGTGGTGAGCAGCCCCGACAAGCTCCAGCCTTATCGCGGAAGCCTCGACTGGATGATCTCCACCATCCCGGTGCAATACGACGTCGCATCCTACGTCTCGGCGGTGAAGCCTCACGGCCACTTCACCCAGGTGGGGATGCCGGACCGTATGGAGCTGACCGTCAACGCCCTCGCCATGGCGGTCTCGCGAGTGAACTTCAATGTGTCGCTCATCGGCGGCATGCCGGAGACCCAGGAGGTCGTCCACTACTGTGCCGACAACAAGATCCGACCCCGAATCGAGATCATTCGAGCGGATCAGGTGAACGAGGCGTGGACCAAGGTGGTGAATAAAGAGGCCCGGTACCGTTTCGTCATCGACGCGGCGACCTTCTAGTTCACGGCGGCCATCGCCCACCCCGCGGATCGAGATCCTTGCCGGGCCGAGACCGGCGGTGGATCGAGAGGAGACCAGAAATCCCGATTCGGCCCAGGATCGAGCCGATCAGATCGGGGAAGTAGGACGGACGGATAGGATGAGAGAAGAACGATCTGCCCAACCCAGCCACCACGGAGGCCCCATGTCGACCCTCGCACCCTTGCTTCGGGAATTTCGGACAAGCCTGCCTTCTCGCGCCGAGTCCGGAGTCGCGGCGACCGGTGTGGAAGGGGTGACGTTCTTCTGGATTGGCAAGCCGGTGCCCCGAGCGCCGCTGATCTACAGCGCCGGCATCGTGATCCTCGGCCAGGGGCACAAAGTCGGCTATCTGGCGGACCGGCGGTTCGAATATGGCGCGGAGTCCTGCCTGGTTCTGGGGATTCCGGTTCCTTTCGAGTGCGAGTCCTACCCGACTCCTGACGAGCCGCTGCTCGGCATTCGCATCGACATCGACCTCGGAGCCGTCCATCGCCTCGTTGCTCAGTTTGCGGGGAAGTTGGGGCTCGAGAAGCGTAGCCCGGCGTCGGCTCGGTCCGGGGTCGAGCCGCTGGCCATGGAGGGTGCTCTGCTGACGGCCACCGCCCGGCTGCTGGAGAGCCTGCAGGATCCCATGGATCGCCAGGTGGTCGGCCCCGCGGCAGTGGACGAGATCTTCTATCGGGTGCTGCGGAGCGATAAGGGGCGCGTGCTCTACGATCTCACCCAACACCAGACGCCCTACTCCAATGTCGCTCAGGCCTTGGACCGAATCCACCGAGACTATCGGGAGTCGCTGACGGTCGAGGAGCTGGCCCGGGAGAGCGCCATGGGCGTCTCCTCCTTCCATCGGGCGTTCAAAGAGATCACCGGCGACAGTCCCGTGCAATACGTCAAGAAGATCCGGCTGCTGAAGGCCAAGGGTCTGCTCGTCTTCGAGGGCAAGCAGGTGAGCGAGGCGGCCTATGAGGTCGGCTATGCGAGCCCGTCCCAGTTCAGCCGCGAGTTCAAGCGCTACTTCCAGGTTCCACCGTCCGAAGCCGAAACCCTGCCCTACAACGACGCAGCCTGAAGCCGACGGGCACCGGTCCCGCCCGTGACAGACGATCGGGCAGCATTTGGGCCTTCCCGGGGCTCTTTTGTCGCCTGTTCGAGAGGATTGGGCATGGCCGCGAGACGAATCCCCATTCACCGAGAAGGCTGAGCGGGGGAGACTGTTCTCACGGCGGGAGGACCACCTCAGGCCCTCACAAGCCTTTGACTTCGACCCGCACGATGACCTCACTCGAACCATGACCTCACTCGAGAGGAGAACGATATGAAAACCCTCGCCCTAGCCCTTGGCCTCGTCGCGTTGATGACGGGCCAGGCAGAGCCAGCGAAAACTTCATCGACTCAGGAGAGCAAAATGAACATTCAACGAGCGGGATCCCAGCCTTCGATGCCGGGGCCGGCGGAATGGTTTACCGGCACCGTGCGCATCGATCCTCTATTTCAGGCGGAGGAGCCAGGCCGCGCCGGCGGTGCATCCGTCACCTTCGAGCCCGGCGCCCGGACGGCATGGCATACCCATCCGCTGGGGCAGACCCTCATCGTGACCGCCGGCCTCGGCCTGGTACAGCGCGAAGGTGGTCCCATCGTAGAGATTCGCCCCGGTGACGTGGTCACGTTCGGACCCGGCGAGAAGCATTGGCACGGAGCCGCGCCGGAGACGGCGATGACTCACATCGCCATTCAGGAATCCCTCGACGGGAAGGCCGTCGAGTGGATGGAGCACGTCAGCGACGAGCAGTACGGAGGAAGCCATGAGTAAAGGAATCGAGAACAAGGTCATCATCATCACCGGCGCCAGCAGCGGGATCGGTGCGGCGACCACCCGTCGCCTGGCCGAGGATGGAGCCAAGCTCGTCATCGGCGCGCGGCGGGAGGAGAGGCTGAAGGAATTGGCCGACTCCCTACCCGGCGCCGAGATCCTCTATCGGGCCACGGACGTGACCCAACCTGAGGATATGGAGGCCCTGGCGCAGCTGGCTCTCGACGAGTTCGGCCGCATCGACGCCATCTTCAACAACGCCGGCGTCATGCCCACGGCGAATCTGAGCGAGGTTCACCGCGACGAGTGGAGGGCGATGCTCGACGTCAACATCATGGGAGTCCTCAACGGCATCGCCGCCGTCCTGCCCACCATGAAGAAGCAGAAGTCCGGCCACATCCTCGCCACCGACTCCGTGGCAGGGCACGTGGTCTACCCCGGCTCGGCGGTCTACTGCGGGACGAAATTCGCTGTCCGCGCGATCATGGAAGGCCTTCGGCAGGAGGAGCGGGAAGACAATATCCGCTCCACGATCATTTCCCCGGGACTGGTGGACACCGAGCTCTACACCACCATCAGCGACCAAGAGGCCGCCGAGTCCCTCAAGGATGCGTCGAAGATCCCCGGGGTCGGGTTGACCGCCGACGATGTCGCCGAAGCGGTGGCCTATGCGGTGGGAACGCCGGATACGGTCGCGGTGAGCGAGATCCTCCTTCGTCCCACCAACCAGGCCATATGAACCGAGCCGGGCTAGATGAGAGCAGCGAAGCACGCTGGCCTGGTGTTCGCCCCGCACTGCGAGGAGGTGCCCCAATGAGTTCCTGGAAATCCGAAGAGCTTGGCCGGATCGCCAAGACCGACGACCTGCATATCTCTCCCTTCCGCGAGGACGGCGAGACCTACGGCACGCCGACCTGGATCTGGTCCGTGGTGGTCGACGACAACCTCTACGTTCGGGCCTACAACGGCACGAGCTCCCGCTGGTATGGCGCTGCCATGGAGCAGCAGGCGGGGCGGATCACCGCCGCCGGGCTGACCAAGGAGGTTCGCTTCGAGCCGGTCGAAGGGCCGATCAACGAGCGCATCGACGACGCCTATCGGGACAAATACAACGGCAGCCCGTATCTCGCTCCGATGATCGGTGAGCGGGCGCGGGAGGCCACGGTCCGGGTCACACCCCGCGCCGTGAGCTCCTGATCGGGGGACCTGGGAAGGAGGGAGCCGCCCCATGAGAGGCTCCTCTCGGACCCTGTCCCGCGATCTACTGGTCGAAGTTTGTTGACGCGACATCTAATGTCGTGTCATGTTTGTTGGTGAGCCGCGCTTCTAGTTGCAAGCGCGGCTCGCAACTGTAAATGAAGCGGAGAAGGGAGCCAGGGATGTCCAGCAGCGTTCGAGACAAGAGCGGCGCCTCTGCCGAAAGGGAGCGGAGCCAAGGACAGGATTCCCGACCGGTGGCCCAGGACAGCCTGGGGCTTCCTCCCGTCGGGTTCCGGCTGCCCAGCTCCACGAGCCTGGGGCCGGTCCTCCTCCAGGTCGCGGACCTGGAGCGCGCCCTCGACTACTACCGAGAGGTGCTCGGGCTCCAGCTGCTGGACCGTGAGGGCGAGGTGGCTTCTCTCGGCACGCTCGGCGGCGAGCCGCTGATCGAGCTGCGGGAGCGTCGAGGTGTGCGTCCCCAACCCGGCGGGCGCACCGGGCTCTTCCATTTCGCTCTCCTGCTTCCGGATCGGCCCTCCCTAGGTCGCTTCGCCCGGCATCTAGAGCAGCTTGGGGTGGGGCCCGGTGCCGCAGACCACCTGGTCAGCGAGGCGCTCTATTTGCGCGACCCCGATCACCTGGGGATCGAAGTCTATGCGGATCGCCCACGGAGCGCCTGGCAGCGGGTCGGTCGAGAGCTGGTGATGACCACCGACCCTCTGGACAGGGCCGGCCTGCTGGCGGAGGCCGGCGATGAGCCATGGCTGGGCATGCCCGCCGGCACCATCATGGGGCACGTCCATCTCAGCGTCGGGAGCTTGGGGAGGGCCGCAGATTACTATTCGGAAGGCCTCGGCTTCGACCGCATGGTCTGGAGCTATCCCGGAGCGCTCTTCCTGGCCGCCGGGGGCTATCACCACCATCTAGGCACCAACGTGTGGGCCGGCCGAGACGCCCGCCCTGCCGGCGACGACGAGGCGCAGCTCCTCGAATGGACTCTCCGGCTGCCCGCCAGCGACGACCTCGAGGAGGCTGCCGACAGCCTGACGCGAGCTGGCCATAGCGTTCGCCGCATTGGCTCGGCGAACAACCAGTCCGCTGTCGCCCACGATCCCTGGGGTAGCACCGTTCGGTTGACCGCGGCGACGTAGCCGAAGCGGACCTCGCCGGCGTCCAACCTTCACCACGGACTGCTAAGCGCCGGTGAGGATTCCCTGGAGGCGTTTGGCCGTCGGCACCCGACCGGAGACCTTGATGTCACCGTCGACGACGAGGGCCGGAGTGGCCACCATGCCGAACTCGAGGATGCGGTCCAAATCGGTGACCTTCTCGAGCTCATAGTCGAGGCCGAGCTCTTGGGCGGCGCGCTCGGTGTGCTCGGTCAGCAGCTTGCATTTTGGGCAACCGGTTCCGAGGATCTGGAGTTTCATCATGATGCGTTCTTCCTTTCCGAATCAGGCGAAGCCTTTCCGAGTCAGGAGAAAAAGGTTCCGTAGATGGCTCCGGTGATCGTCGCCATGGCGATGACGAGGGCGACGAATACGAAGGTCTTGTGCCAGCCGATGAAGCTCCGCAATACCAGGATCGACGGGAGCGACAGCGCGGGGCCGGCCAGAAGGAGCGTCAGCGCGGGGCCTTGGCCCATGCCGCTGCCCAGCAGGCCTTGAAGAATCGGTACTTCGGTGAGGGTCGCGAAGTACATGAAGGCCCCTGCGACGGAGGCGAAGAGGTTGGCGCTGAGGGAGTTGCCGCCGATCAGCGAGGCGACCCAGGCTGACGGAATCAGGCCCTCGTGACCGGGACGGCCGAGGAGGAAGCCCGCCACCAGCACGCCGGCGAGCAGCAGCGGCAGGATCTGCTTGGTGAAGCTCCAGGTCGTAAACAGCCAGTCGCCGAGCTCTCCCTCGTCGCCGGCGAGGGAAGCGGCGAGACCCACGAACGCGATCGTAAACGGCACCGCGGGATGACCCGGCAGCGCCAGGGCGGCGGCCGCCGTGGCCCCGGCGGTTGCTGCGGCTTTCCAGGCGGGAAGACCCAGCCATCGGACCAGTACGACGAGGAGCAAGGCACCGCTGGCTGCGGTCAGCCACCACTTGGCGGCGTAGACGGCGGCCCAGGCCCCCGCATCGGACTCCGCCCAATTGGCAAAGACCAGGATCGCCACCAGGAGGGCGAAGAACACTGCCTGGCGACCGAGGGATAGCAGAGGCTCCGGCACGGCCAGACTGCTGTTGGCGCTGGCACGCTGGCGCTCCTCATCGCGGTAGATCCAGGCCATGGCCAGGCCGATGAAGAGGCTGAAGAGGACCGCCCCGACGGCGCGGGCAACGCCGAGCTCGAAGCCGAGAACCCGGGCGGTCAGGATGATCGCCAAGGCGTTGATGGCCGGGCCCGAGTAAAGGAACGCGGCGGCGGGGCCGAGGCCGGCGCCCCGTTTGTAGATGCCCCCGAAAAGAGGCAGGACGGTGCAGGAGCACACGGCGAGGACCGTTCCCGAGACCGAGGCGACACCATAGGCGAGGGGCCGGGGCGCCTCCGGCCCCAGGTACTTCATGACGGAAGCCTGGCTGACAAAGACGCCGATGGCCCCGGCGATGAAGAAGGCCGGCACCAGGCACAGCAGCACGTGCTCCCGGGCGTACCACTTGGCGAGCTGGAACGCTTCGAGGAGCGCACCGTCGAAGCGTGCCGACCCCACCGGCAGGAAATAAAGCGCCAGGAACACGGCCACCAGGCCGCCCAACCACTTCAGCTCGGAGCGCTCGCTCATCATCGGGAACCTCCCATCGGCTTTGGGCTCTGGGATGGCGAGGGCGGCTCGGCGATGCCGATAGCCACCAGGTCGAGGTCGGCGGCGCAGAGCTCCATCACTGGGATCTCTCGAAGCCGCCCGACCACGGTCCGGTCGGCCTTCACCTGCTCGTCCTCCGCGAGCAGGGAGAGCAGCGGATCCAGCACCGCCTCGGCCATCTCTCCATCGCCCAGCCGGTAGTAGACGAGCTTCCCCTCCTTGCGGTCGGCCACCAGACCGCCGCGGGAGAGCACGGAGAGATGCTGCGACACGGTCGAGGGCGCAAGCTCCAGCACCGCCGTCATCTGGCAGACGCAAAGCTCCCCGGTAGCGAGCATAGCCAGCAGGCGCAGCCGCGCCGGATGAGCCAGTCCCTTGGAGGCCTCGACCAAATCACGCAGGTTGGAGCGTCGTTTCGTCATGTGACGAATTGTACGGCGGTCCGTGGTCTGCGTCGCCACCCTGGTGGGTGGGGAGATGGAGCGACCAAGGCCCCTCCATGCGCCTCTTGACAGCTTGTGGATCTGCCGGATAGCTTGCGGAAAATACCCGAGCTTGCCGTAACAACACCGGATCGAAGCCTCTTCGTCCTGCCGCCTACTGTTCTCAAGTCGACGTGGGGTGTGTGTGGTCGCGTTCCTTGACCCTCCTGGAGATCCACCATGAGCAAGGCTTCCAGATTTCGCGCTTCGATCGCTTTCCTGACCCTCGCCTTGTTGTGGACTGAGGTCTCGGCGGAGACCTTTGACGCACCCGGTCTGGTGGAGTCGAGAGACTTCCTTTCCACGGAGCTCCTGGTCGGGGATTCTTGGCACGTCGAGCCGGAGGCGATGAGCCTGGGCCTGTTCAACCGTTACACCATCCAGAGTCCGTATGGGGCTTGGCAGGCCGTGGGCCCAACGCAGGTGCTGGCTCGGATCATGGAGGCGCAGGCCCTTGCAGAGCTGGACCGGGTGTCCAAGTCCGAGGTGTTTCTCGCGGCCGTCAAGCAATCGGTGACCGCTCCCTTGGAATTGGTCGAGGATCTTGCAACCAGACCGGTCGACACCCTCAAGGGGATCCCGTCCGGCGCGGGGCGTTGGTTTCGCAGGACCCAATTTCGGGTTCAGGAGCGCATGCACGACCTGGAGTCGATGGCCAGGACAGCCGACTCGGGCGCTGAAGAGAGCTCCGAGCCGAAGTCGACCCTCGACGACCTCAAGGAGCGTGGCGAGCAGGAGGCTCGGGGTCTTGCCCTCGATCACTTGCGAATCTCCTCCGCAGAGCATCGTTGGTACAGGCGTTTGAGGGTCGACCCTTCGACGGACAATGAGGTCCTCCGCGAAGCGATTCGGAGCGTTGCACGGGTCGAGGGTCTTACCTCTTTCGGAATGAAGTTCGTTGTGCCGAGCATTCCTGGGACCCGACAGGTGCGCCGGACCATGGACTTGGTCTGGGAGACGGACCCCTGGGACCTTCGCTTGATGAACCGGCAACGCCTGCTGGCTGCTGGTTTGTCCGAAGAGACGACTCGGCGCTTCGAGGATCACCCATCTTGGACCTTGACCCGCCAGACCGCGTTGCTCGAAGCGCTGTCAGCCCTCGAAGGCGTCCGCGGGGGTGAATTCGTGCTGGCCACGGCCATCGATAGCTCTTCCGCAGTCGAGGCGGAGCTATTGATCTCCGCCGTCAGCCAGCTAGGGCGATTCCATCGTGAGCAAGCTCCCCTCGAGGAGTGCCTCGGCGCATCGCGACTGCCCGTCGTGCGAACCTCCGATGGCCGCCTCGTCGCCATCCTCCCGGCGGAAAGGCTGCTCTGGACAGCAGACCTCGCAGCGGCTGCTCAGGAGTTCTCCGGTGAGCTACAGGAGCATCCGGCCAAGGCTCGCGAGCTTTGGGTGTCGGGTCAAGCGACCGAGGGGTTTCGAAGTGGCATCGCCTCCCTCGGTTGGGCTCTCAAGTCCTGGGACGCGGAGAGCGAGCCATCCTCGTGAGGCCGCGCAGTGGCCCGCGGGATCGCCCGAGCGGGCTCGAGCCTGAGCTCCCGCGGCCCGCGCCGCGCCGTCTTTGCTGGATCTTGGCGGCCCTGGCCCTGCTGGCTCCAGCCTGCCTCAGTCTGGCTGACAGCCGGCCGATCATCGGAGTTGCGTTCTCCGGGGGCGGCGCCAAGGGCTGTGCCCATATCGGCGTACTGAGAGTTCTGGAGGAGCTGAGGATTCCCGTTGATGTGGCCGCTGGAACCAGCATGGGCGCGATCATCGGCGGCCTCTATTCTGCTGGTTGGACCCCTGATGAGCTAGAAACCCTGGTCCGCGAGGTCGATTGGGCGGACGCGCTGCAGGACGACCCGCAGCGCCGCGAGCTGGTGCTTCGCAGAAAGGACGAAGACCTTCTCTATCTTCCGGATCTTGAGCTCGGCATTGGCCGCGGCGGTCTTCGATGGCCCACCGGGCTCCGGTCGGGACAGAAGCTCGGCTACTTGCTGCGGCGGCTGACATTGCCCGTCCGCACCGTCGACGACTTCGACGACCTGCCGACGCCGTTTCGGGCGGTGGCCACCGACATCGCCAGTGGCGACATGGTCACCCTCGGGGAGGGCGACCTGGCGCGGGCGCTGCGAGCGAGCATGGCGATCCCCACGGTCTTCACCCCTGTGGAGATGTCGGGGCGGTTGCTGGTCGACGGCGGAGTCTCGAACAATGTTCCGGTGGACGTCGTCCGAGCCATGGGTGCGGACATCGTGATCGCCATCGACATCGGCGCTCAATTCGCTGACGAGGAGGCGGCCAGCAAATCCTTCCTTTCGATCCTGGGCCAGACCAATCGCATGATCACCCGAGGGAATATGGAGGAGCGACTGGCGATGGCCGATCTCGTTGTCACCCCGGCGGTGACCGAGTTCAAGACTCTTCAATTCGACGCGGCCCCGGAGATCATCCGCCTGGGGGAAGAGAAGGCCCGGGAAATGATCGCTCAGCTCCAAGAGCTCAGCCTCTCGGAAGAAGCCTATCGGGAGTGGCGGGAGTACCGAAGCAGGGAGCCGGATCCGCTGCCGGTCGTCGAGGCAATTCGCTTCGAGGGCAACCAGCGGGTCGATCCGAGGGTCCTGGCGGCTCAGGTCCACGCGAGGGTCGGTGAAGTCTTCCAGCCGCTGCGGGTCCAAGGGGACGTGGAGCGGATCTTTGGCCTGGGAGATTTCGAGACGGTGGACATCGAGTTGGAGCCTGGCCGGGAGGGGGCGGCCCTCGTCTTCCGCCTGCGAGAGAAACCTTGGGGGCCCACCTTCCTGAAGTTCGGGCTCGGTTTCCGGACGGAATTCGAAGGGGATTCGGGCCTGGCTCTGCGGGCTCTGGTCAATCGGACGCGGGTGAACGCCCTCGGTGGGGAATGGAAGAGTGAGCTACAGCTCGGGGACCGGCGCTCCCTCGAGACCGGCTTCTACCAGCCTCTGGACTTCGAGGGACGGTGGTTCGTCGACCTCGCCGTCGACTACCGCCGTCGAGACCTGACGCTCTTCGTCGAGCGCGATCCGATCGCTGAGGTCGAATTCTCCCGGCGAGGCGTGGCCTTCGATCTGGGCTACAACCTGAGCCGGTCGGCAGAACTTCGGGCCGGCTTGGACTCCTCCATCGTCGAGGGCCGCAGAAGCTCGGGAGCCCTGCCCGACGCTCTGGCCGAGCTGAACGGGCAGGAGCTCAACCGCAGCGGGGCTCGTTTGCAGGCGAAGCTCGACACCCTCGACCGCGCGACCCTACCGACCCGAGGGACGCTCGTGCGCCTGGAAGCCTTCCGAGCCCTGGAGTCCCTCGGCAGCGACGAAACCTACACGCGCATCGAGCTTCGGGCTTTGCAGTTCAGGACCTCCAACCGCAACACTTTCTTCGGCGATCTGGAGCTCGGTTCCAGTCCCGGCTCGGACCTGCCGATTCACGACCGCTTCGCCATCGGCGGACTCTTCTCGCTCTCCGGATATCTGCCCGGCGAGCTGTCCGGAGACTCATCTCTAGTCCTGCGGGCCGGCTACTACCGCCGATGGGGCAAGGTGCTCAACTTCGGTGCCTATCTCGAAGCCGGCGGCGCGGGGCAAGACCTCTCCACCGTCGCCGAAGACCCCGTTACCACCGCTACCCTCTTCGCCGTCGCCGACAGCGCTTTCGGACCTCTCTACGTCGCCTTTTCGGTGGCGGAACCAGGTCGGAGCAAGGCGTACGTGGTTTTCGGCAGGCAGTTCTAGCAGCCTGGTTGGACGAGCCTTCCGTGCTTTGGTTTCAGACAAAGCCATCGTCAGCTCCTCTCGCTCCCTTCCAGGGATCTCCCGAGAGCTGCTTGCTGCAGGGCCAATGCTCCACGGGATCAAAGGTGTAGCCCAGCATAGCCAAGGTCAACTGGCGCGCGGTCCCGCTCGTAGGACACTCTCTCGGCCAACCCCGGAGTCTGAGCGTGTCCGGCCCGGCGGGCGCTGTGGAGGTCTTTGCGAAGGGACCCTCGAGGTGAGCAGGGAGCCCGTCGTCGGTGTCGGCATGGGTACAATCAGCTCGGGACGCACCCGACTCAGGTTCAAGGAGGGATTGCCGATGACTCGCCGATGGCCCGCTCGACCTTGCCCTTGGCGCGCGGCCAGTACGGAGGACTGGCGACGACCTGGAAGCCGAAATGGTCGGCGAAGGCCTGGAAGCTGTCGCCTAGCGGCTCGGAAACCGCTCCCGCGCTTCCCGCAGCTCCCACAGGCCCGCCGGCTACGATCAGCGGCCGAGACTTGGCCCTCCTGAAAAGTGTCCAATCCAGACCGGTGGATCTGTCTAATCTGTCACCGGTCGTGAGACAGTCGACCTACGGTCGGACCCCGACCCATCGGGAGCAACTCGAGATCGCCAACTCCGAGCTGGCGACCTTCCGCGAAGAGCTGGAGAGGCTGCAAGCGGAAGCCTCCGAGCTCGCTCGCGAGCTGCTGGAGCAGGGAGCTCCCTGGTACGAAGGAGAGCCGCTTCCCGACTGAGCTAAGCGAGCCGAGAGGTGGCCGTCAAGGGGCCGTCGAGAGCATGGAACGGACCGGCTATGCCGTTCGACAGGCGGGCTCGGCGGCCAGCGAGTCCCTCGTCGCCCACGATCCCTGGAGTGGTGCCGTTCGGTTGACCGCGGCAAATTCACGCCGCCGGACCTCGCGGGAGCCGGGCCGATGAAGATGCTGAACAGGGCCTCTCCGTCGAACCGTGCTGACCCGACCGGCAGGAAATAAAGCGCCAAGAACACCACCACCAGGCCGCGGCGCCACCCGGGTGGGGAAGCCCGTGTAGCGCTCTTTCGTCGCCTGCGCGGCTCTTCGGAAGGGGCTGCTGGGTTTGGGGTGCCTTGAGACGTGGGCGCGGATCCCGTACCCTCAAAGGTAAAGCTGAATCCAATCGAAGCCATTCCGAGAGCGGGCGTGGAGGGAGAAAGCCGGTCTGCAGTGGAATTCCCGGGATTCGCGTGTCGTGTACGGCCCGAGCTGATGCTTCGGATGGGTCGTCACGTCTGCATTCAGGGAAGGAATAGAACGGAATGAGCTTGAAAGACCAAGGTGGGGCACCATCGAAGAAGGGTGAGCTGGCCCGGAAGCTGAAGGCGGCCGAGCAAGCCGCGCGGAAGAAGGCCATCCAGGAACGCGAGAAGTTCTATGGCCTGCAGATTCGACCGACGGCGACTTTTTTCGACGAAGCGGACCGGAAAGAGCCGGGAGAAGGGAATTGGGCCGGCTACGGGTTCGATATTCATCCCCACGTCACGGTCACGTCCGCCCTCACGCTGACGATCTTTATCGCCCTGACTCTGATGTTCAAGGAGCAGGCCGCCAAGGTCAGCGGTGACGCTCTGGCGGTGATCTCCGGTAATTTCGGCTGGTTCTTCGTCCTCACCGCGAACATCCTCATCGGCGCCGCGCTCTTCTTCGCCTTCAGCCGCTTCGGGAGTCTGAGGATCGGTGGGGTCGACGCCAAGCCCGAGTTCAGCAAGGTGGCGTGGTACGCGATGCTGCTGAGCGCGGGCATGGGGATTGGCCTGATGTTCTGGAGCGTCGGCGAGCCGATGTTCCACTACGACTCGCCGTCGCCAATGTTCGGTGGGATCAAAGGAAGCACGGCCGAGGCCGCCCAGGCGGCGATGGGGACGACCTTCTTCCACTGGGGCCTCCATCCTTGGGCAATGTACGCGGTCGTGGGGCTGGGCCTGGCGTTCTTCGCCTACAACCGGGGCCTGCCGCTGACCATTCGCTCCATCTTCTATCCGCTGCTCGGCAATCGGATTTACGGGTTCTGGGGCAATGTCATCGACATTCTGTCGGTCCTCGCGACCCTCGTTGGTCTCGCCACGTCTCTCGGTCTCGGGGTCCAGCAGGTCAACGCCGGCTTGAACTACCTGTTTGGAGTCACCATCAGCCCCCAGGTCCAGGTGATCTTGATCGCCGTGATCACTCTCTTTGCGACGGCCTCGGTCATGGCGGGGCTCGACGGCGGGGTCAAGCGCCTCAGCGAATGGAATATGGGGCTGGCCGGGATCTTCATGCTCTTCCTCTTGATCGCCGGACCGACCGTCTACATTCTCAGCGGCCTGACCCAGAACATGGGTTTCTACCTCACTCATTTCGCCGAGCTCAGTCTCTGGACCGAGACGTTCCGAGATACCAACTGGCAAGGCTCGTGGACGGTCTTCTACTGGGCCTGGTGGATCTCCTGGTCGCCTTTCGTCGGCATGTTCATCGCCAGGATCTCCAAGGGCCGGACGGTACGCGAGTTCATCCTCGGGGTCATGATCATCCCGACGCTGCTGTCCTTCGTCTGGATGTCCGTCTTCGGAGGATCTGCTCTCTTCCTGCAGACTTCCGGGGCCCTGGACATCGTCGCCGCTGTCAAAGCCGACGTCTCGACCGCGCTCTTCGAGATGCTCGGAGGTTTTCCCCTGACGGGCCTCCTGTCGATCGTCGGGATCATCCTGGTGTCGGTGTTCTTCATCACCTCGTCCGACTCCGGGTCGTTGGTCGTGGACCATTTGACGTCCGGCGGAAAGCTCGACTCTCCGATCCCCCAGCGGGTTTTCTGGGCGGTCATGGAGGGGGTCGTCGCCGGTGTGCTCCTGCTCGGCGGGGGGCTCAAGACGCTGCAGACGGCCGCCATCAGTACCGGGCTGCCCTTCGCCATCGTGCTGCTGATCATGGTGTATTCGCTCTACGTCGGGCTCAACCAGGAGTTCTACGTCGAGGATCGGGTCGAGCGCGAGCTCGAAGGTGTCCGAGAACGGCACCGTTTCAGCGAAGCGATCGCTTCGGCCCAAGTCGACGGCGAGCAGCTGTCCCCTGAAGAAGGCTGAGCCACTTGGGCCTGGCCGGGGTCGGCAGCGGGCGAGTCTCCGCTGTCGGCCACGCAGTGTCCATCGAATGGATCCTCGCCGAATCGCTCCGAGCTCGCCCATGAGCGCGTCCCGACGAGGTGGGGAAGAACGCCGATAGCCAATGAACCTGGAGGATTCGATGCGCCAAATCTTCAACCCAGCGGGCTTCCTGATGCTCTGTGTCCTGCTCCTCGTCTCGGCGAGCCCGGCCTCTGCAGCGAACGACTCGAACCAGGACCTGCGCGCCGAGATCGAGGCGCTCAAGGAGCGGCTGGCGGAGCTCGAAGCCAAGCTCGACGCCAGGGAAGCTTCGAGTGAGGAGCAGGCCGGCGACGACACCGAGGCCGTCGAGAGCCAGGCCGAGGAGGTCGCCGAGCCCGAGGAGGAGAAGGAGCAGGGCATCCGGGTCCACGGGGCGGTCCGAACCCAATTCAGCTACGAGGACTACAACTCAGGGAACGAGGATCGAGTCGGCGATTTCGACTTCGACATCTTCCGGCTCAATTTCGACGGGTCCATCGGCGACGTCATCCTGTCGGCGGAGTATCGCTGGTTCCAATACCAGCATGCGATCCACCACGCCTGGGTCGGGTACAACTTCACCGACACCTGGCAAGGCCGGGTGGGGATCTTCCGGGTGCCGTTCGGCTCCCTGCCGTACAACTCCCACAGCTACTTCTTCGACAGCACCTACTACGTCGGTCTCGAGGACGACTACGACGCGGGGGTCCTGGGGCGCCGTCGCGGCGACAAGTGGGACCTCGATCTCGCCTTTTTCAAGAACGACGAGCAAGGGGGCGTCGACGGGTACGTCGACAACCGCTCGGATCGGTATTCCTACGACATCGTCGGCCAGCGGTTGGAGGGTGAGGGGACCTTCGACTCGCCGTCCGTCCAGATGGGTGAAAGCAACTCCTTCAGCGCTCGCGTGGCGCGACACTTCGAGGCCGGCGATTTGACCTACGAAATCGGCTTCTCGGGCCTTTTCGGTGACCTGGAGTGCGGGGCGTCGGTCGATGCTCCAGGCGCAGCCTGCACGGGAGGCAGCAGCAGCGGCGGTGATCGCCACGCCTACGCTTTGCACTTCGTCGCCGACTACGACCGATGGAACTTCCAGCTCCAGGCTTCCGACTACGAATATGATCTCAAGAACGGCGGCGGCCTCATGACCGTCGGCGCGTACAGCTTCTACGACACCATCCCCGCTTCGGCGAAGCTCTACACCGCCAACGTGGCCTACAATCTGCCCGTCGACATCGGACCGATCACCGGTCTCACCTTCTACAACGACTTCAGCCTGATGACCGACAAGTCGGGTGGGCTCCAGGACGACACCCTGATGAACGTCCTCGGGGTCGCTGTCTCCGCGGGCGGTCTCTACACCTACGTCGACTTCGTGACCGGCGAGAATCAGCCCTTCATCGGCGGGTCGATGGGTCAGGACGGCGGCGACAGGAATCACCGTCTCAACATCAACTTCGGGTATTACTTCTGATGGGCCCGATTCCCGGGGCAGAGCCTGAGAGGGGCGAAGTCGCGATTGCGGTCGAGGGGCTCTATAAGATTTTCGGCTCCTCCCCCGAGCGAGCCTTCCCGCTCCTGGAAGACGGTCTGTCGAAGGAGGTGATCCTCGAGCGCACCGGCTGCGTCGTCGCCATCAACGATGTCTCGTTCCGGGTTCGCCGCGGCGAGATGTTCGTGGTGATGGGGCTGTCCGGGAGCGGCAAATCGACGGTGATCCGTTGCCTCAACCGACTCATCGAGCCGACCCGAGGCCGGGTCGAGGTCCAGGGGCGGAACATCTTGGAGATGAGCCCGGTCGAGCTGCGCGAGCTGCGCCGCTCGACGATGTCGATGGTGTTTCAGCACTTCGGCTTGCTGCCGCACCGGTCGGTGATGGGCAACGTCGAGTTCGGCCTCGAGATCTCCGGCGTCGAACCCGAGGAGAGACGGCAGCTGGCGATGGATGCGCTTTCGCTGGTCGGTCTCGAAGGGTACGAGAAGAGCCTGCCCGAGGAGTTGAGCGGCGGAATGCAGCAGCGCGTGGGCCTTGCCCGTGCGCTGGCCAACAACCCCGAAATCCTCCTGATGGACGAGGCCTTCAGTGCCCTCGACCCTTTGATTCGCAATCAAATGCAGGACGAGCTCCTCGACCTGCAGGAGGCGATGCACCGGACCGTCGTCTTCATTACCCACGATCTCGACGAAGCGTTGAAGATTGGCGACCGCATCGCCATCCTCGGTCCGGGGGGAACGCTACGGCAGGTGGGCACCCCGGAAGAGATCCTCAGCCAACCGGCCGATAGCTACATAGAGCGTTTCGTCGAGAAAGTCGACCGCACTCGGGTCATCACCGCGGCCGCCATCATGAAGCGGCCGGAGCCGGTCCAGACCCCCAAGGATGGGCCCGCGGTCGCTGCCCACAGGATGGAGAAGATGGGCTTGTCGACCGCGTTCGTGGTCGACAGCGACAGGCGGCTACGAGGGTTGGTCCACATCGCCGACGTGGTGAAGATCCGGGGGAGGGATACCGGCCTGGAGACGGTCCTGCGTCCGAACGAGACCTACACGACGACCCAGGACACGCCCCTCGCCGATCTTCTGGCGACGGCAGTCGAGTGCGAGGATCGCATCGCGGTGCTCGACGACCGGAGCCGCCTCGTCGGCGTCATCGACCGGGCGACGATTCTCTCCGAGCTGACAGCGGGCTCGGAAAAGCCAACGTTGTTGCATCAGCTCACCGCGCCCGGGATCGAGCCCGGCGGCGACGCCAGCTCGGAGGTGGTCTGATGCTCCCGAGTCCATCGGGGATTCCGTCCACGCTGGTCGCCGGTCTCTGGGACTTGGACGTCGGCCACATCTTCGAGCTGCTCATCACCTGGCTCGGCGAGAACTTCGAGCCGCTCTTCGACGGCATCACCGTTTTCATCGAGTGGACTCTCGCCGCGATGGAAGGCGCTCTGATGTGGCCTCACTGGGCGGTCATCGTCGTCCTCTTCTCCCTACTGGCCTGGCGGATCGCAGGCTGGAAGATCGGTGTGCTGTCCGTCGCTGGGCTTCTCCTGATCCTTCACATGGGATTGTGGGTCGAAGCGATGGAGACCGTAGCGCTCATCCTCGCGTCGGTCGTTCTCGCTCTGGTGCTGGCGCTGCCCCTGGGCATCTGGTCGTCCAAGTCGGACGTTGCCGAGGCGGTCGTCCGGCCTCTGCTCGACTTCATGCAGACGCTGCCCGCCTTCGTCTACCTCATCCCGGCCGTGCTTTTCTTCCAATTGGGCAAGGTCCCCGGAGTGGTCGCCACGTTGATCTTCTCGATGCCACCGGCGGTCCGGCTGACGAATCTCGGCATTCGCCAGGTCCCAAAGGAGATCAAGGAGGCCGCCCTGTCCTTCGGCGCAACACCCTGGCAGACGCTGTTCAAGGCCGAGCTGCCGGTGGCGCTTCCGACGATCCTGGCGGGAATCAACCAGACGATCATGTTGGCGCTCTCGATGGTAGTGATCGCGGGGCTCATCGGTGCCGGTGGGCTTGGCAACGAGGTGGTCAAGGGGATCACCCAGCTCGACATCGGCCTCGGCTTCGAGAGTGGGATTGCGATCGTCATTCTGGCCATCCTGCTCGACCGCGTGACGCAGTCCCTCGGTGCGGCCTCGCGGCGCGAAGGCTGAGACGAATCATGGAACCCTCTCGTCACGAGGCGAGAGGAACACGGAAGGTCCGGCGAGCGGACGCATCAAGACTCGGAAAGGAGCTCGATATGAGACTACGAAACACCACGGGGCTGACGGCGCTCCTCGTCGCATTAGCGATGGTGATGGGCTGTGGTGGCCCGGCCACGGACACGGCGGACCAGAACGCTTCGGCGCCAACGGAGACCAAGACGGCCCATCTCGTCTACGTCAACTGGGCCGAAGGCGTGGCCTACACCCATCTCGCCAAGGTGATCCTGGAGGACGAGCTGGGCTACGAGGTCACGATCACCGCCGCCGACGTCGCTCCCGCCTACGCCGCAGTGGCCCAAGGCGATCAGGATGCGTTCATGGAGACCTGGCTGCCCGTTCTCCACAAAGACTACGTCGACAAATTCGGTGACCGGGTCGTCGACCTGGGTCACGTCTACGAGGGGACCCGGAGCGGGATCGTCGTCCCTGCCTACGTCCCGATCGACAAGATCTCCCAGCTTCCTGCAGCCGCCGAACAACTCGACGGCAAGATCACCGGCATCGACGCCGGCGCCGGCATCATGAAGACCACCGAGCAGGTGATCGAGCAATATGGCCTGGACCTGGAGCTGATCTCCTCCAGCGGCCCCGCCATGAGCGCTGCGCTGAAGAAGGCGATTGACGACGAGGAGTGGATCGCGGTCACCGGCTGGAAGCCGCATTGGATGTTCGGACGCTGGGACCTCAAATTCCTCGACCAGGACGAGGACAAGATCGTTTGGAAGACCGGCAACATCCACATCATGGGCCGCCAGGGCCTGCGCGAAGAGAAGCAGGAGCTGGCGAGGTTCCTCAGCAGCTACTTTTTCACCGACGAGCAGCTCTCAGACTTGATGCTCGCCATGCGCGACGCGGATGATCGGGAAGCCGCCGCTCGTGAGTGGATGAACGCCCATCCGGACCTGGTGGCAGGCTGGATCTCCTAGATTTCGCGCTGCCATCGGAGGCCGAGCCGTCGGCGACGACGGTGCAGCCTACGGAGAAAGGGGCATGATGGTGAGAGAGCGAGTACGGCGAGCCAAGATCCCGGTCCTCACCGCGATCCTATGCTTGATCCTCGCTGTCAGCGGAGGCTGCACCTCATTCGGCACCCAGCGCGAGTCGGACGAGAAAAGGGTGCTCCTCTGCCACGATGGGAGCGCCACGCTGAAGGTGCCCCGGAGCAAGGTCGAAGAGCATCTGGATCACGGTGACGCCCTCGGGCCGTGTCGCTGAAGCGAGGCAGCAGAGGACCTAGCCGAGCTGGACGGGCAGGAGTTCAACCGTAGCGGGGCTCACCTGCCCACGAAGCTCGACACCCTCTCGGCCAATCCCGAAGCCTGAGCGTGTCCGGGCCGGCGGGTGCAGTGGAGGTCTTTGCGAAGGAAGCCCTAGAGGTGGGCTGGGAGCCCATCGGTGGTGGCGGCATGGGTACAATCAGCTCGGGACCCACCCAACTCTGGTTCAAGGAGGGCCCGGTTCAAGGAGGGACTGTCGATGACTCGCCGATGCACTTTCGTGATCGTTTTCTGCTTGCTCTTCGGAGCTTGGTCCAGCGCTGGGGCCAACGAGGCGCAGGAGCTCTGGGATGCCGAGCGCTTCCGTGGTCTCGAGCTGCGAAACCTCGGTCCGGCGCTGATGTCCGGCCGGATCGCCGATATCGCCATCCATCCCGAGGATGACAGTCTCTGGTACGTAGCGGTGGGATCGGGAGGCGTCTGGAAGACCCGCAACGCGGGCACCACCTGGACGCCGATCTTCGACGACCAAGGCTCCTACTCCATTGGCTGCGTCGCCATCGACCCCAACGCCCCCGACGTCGTCTGGGTCGGTACCGGCGAGAACGTGGGCGGTCGGCACGTGGGTTTCGGCGACGGCATCTATCGGAGCGAGGACGGCGGAGCCCATTGGAAGAAGATGGGACTCGGGGAGACCCTGCACATCTCCGAGATCGTCATCCATCCCGAGAACTCCGACGTGATCTGGGTTGCTGCCCAGGGCCCTCTGTGGAGCCGGGGTGGCCAGCGTGGTGTCTATCGCACGCTGGACGGTGGTGAGAGCTGGGAGCGAGTCCTCGGCGATGACGAGTGGGTCGGTGCCACCGATCTCGTCCTCGATCCGCGCGATCCCGACCGCCTCTACGCGGCCACCTGGCAGCGTCATCGCAACGTGGCCGCCTACCTCGGCGGGGGGCCGGGCACGGCCCTCTGGAGGTCCGAAGACGGCGGCTCGACCTGGCAGAAGCTCGAGCAGGGCCTGCCCGAGAGCCGCATGGGCAAGATCGGCCTGGCCATCTCCCCCCAACGACCCGACGTGCTCTATGCCGCCATCGAGCTGGATCGAAGGACGGGTGCGGTCTATCGGTCGACGGATCGCGGTGCCTCCTGGGAGAAACGCTCCGATGCCGTCGCCGGCGGCACGGGTCCCCACTACTACCAGGAGCTCTATGCCTCGCCCCACGCCTTTGATCGCATCTACCTGGCCGACGTGCGCTTCCAGGTCTCGGACGACGGCGGCAAGACCTTTCGCCGGCTCCGCGAGCAGTCCAAGCACTCCGACAACCACGCCATGGCCTTCCGGGCAGACGACCCCGACTACCTCCTCGTGGGCACGGACGGCGGTCTCTACGAGAGCTTCGATCTGGCGGAGAATTGGCGTTTCATGGCCAATCTGCCGGTCACGCAGTTCTACAAGCTGGCCGTCGACGATGCCGAGCCCTTCTACAACATCTACGGGGGTACCCAAGACAACGGTAGCCAGGGCGGTCCCTCGCGCACCGACAACGTGCACGGCATCCAGAACTCCGACTGGCGCATCGTCCTCGACTGGGACGGGCATCAGCCGGCCACCGAGCCGGGCAACCCCGACATCCTCTACGCCGAGCGGCAGCAGGGCTTCCTGTCCCGAGTGGACCTCACGACGGGAGAGATCGTCGACATCCAACCGCAGCCCGCCGCCGGGGAAGGGCCCGAGCGGTTCAACTGGGACGCTCCCATCCTCGTCAGCCCCCACCAGCCGAGCCGCATCTACTTCGCCTCCCATCGGGTCTGGCGCAGCGATGACCGGGGAGATTCCTGGACCGCCATCTCCGCTGATCTGACCCGCGATCAGGATCGGTGGCGCCTGCCGATCATGGGCTCTACCCAGAGCTGGGACAACGCCTGGGATCTCTTGGCCATGTCGACCTACAACACCATCACGTCTCTGGCGGAGTCGCCGGGGCAGGAGGGCCTGATCTACGCGGGCACGGACGACGGACTGATCCAGGTCACCGAAAACGGCGGCGAGAGCTGGCGGGCGGTCGAGGTCGGCAGCCTGCCCGGAGTTCCTGCCACCGCCTTCGTGAACGACATCCGAGCCGATCTCCACGATCCCGACACCGTCTACGTGGCCCTCGACAATCACAAATTCGGAGAGATCGGCCCCCACCTGCTGCGCAGCACGGATCGTGGGCGCAGCTGGACCTCCATGCGGGGCAACCTGCCCCAGCGCACCTTGGTCTGGCGCATCGTGCAGGACCACGAGGACAAGGATCTCTTCTTCCTGGCTACCGAGTTCGGGCTCTATTTCACCGTCGACGCCGGTGAACGATGGACTCGCCTCGAAGGCGGAGTGCCGACGATTTCGTTCCGGGACCTCACCCTCCAACGACGGGAGGACGACCTGGTGGCCGCCTCGTTCGGGCGTGGCTTCTTTGTGCTCGACGACATCACTCCCTTCCGGAGCATCTCCTCCTCGCAGCTGGCCGAGGCCGCCACGCTCTTTCCCGTGCGCCAGGCATGGTGGTACTTCCCCCGCCCCCATCTGGCCTTCGAGCCGGGACGCGGCGATCAGGGCGCGGCCCATTTCGTCGCCCCCAATCCGCCCTTCGGAGCCGTCTTCACCTACTACCTGAAGGAGGGTCTAGAGACCGCCCGCGCCGCTCGGCAGGCGGCTGAGAAGACCGCCGTCGAGAGCCAGGAGGCCATCGCCTTTCCGGGCTGGGAGGCCGTCGAGGCCGAGCGCCGAGAGCCCGTCCCGCAGATTTGGCTCACCGTGGAGGACGACGAGGGTCGGGTGATCCGCCGCGTCCCCGGCGCCACGGAAGCCGGGTTCCACCGGGTCGCCTGGGATCTCCGTTACCCCCGCCCCAATGCCGTCGAGCGCGAGGATCCTCCGCCCCCAGAGTGGGGTCTGCCGCCCCGCGGCCTGATGGTCGGCCCCGGCCGCTACAAGGTGAGGCTCTCGAAGCAGGTCGGCGGTGAGATCACCCCTCTCGCCGGACCCGAGACCTTCGAGGTCGTGCCTCTTCGCAAGGGCGCCCTCGACGGCGCGAGCCCGGACGAAGTCGCCGCCTTCTGGCGGGAGTACGAGGAAGCAGTGCGTCTCAACACGGCCTTCGGGGTGGCTCTCGAAGAGCTCAAGACTCAGGTCGAGCGCTTACAACGAGTCGCCCTGGAGTCGAGGGCTCCGGTCGCGGAAATCGATCCCCGGCTCTTCGAGCTGCGCTCGCAGGTGCTCGAGCTCGACGGCCGGGTCCATGGCCATCGCGCCAAGCAGGAGCCCGGCGAGAAGGTACCGCCCACCGTGGGAGACCGTCTCTTCAGCGTCTCGAGGGGCGTCGAACAATCAACCTACGGACCGACCCCGACCCATCGGGAGCAGCTAGAGATCGCCAACTCCGAGCTGGCGACCTTCCGCGAAGAGCTGGAGAGGCTGCAAACGGAAGCCTCCGAGCTCGCTCGCGCGCTGCTGGAGCAGGGCGGTCCCTGGTACGAAGGAGAGCCGCTGCCGGACTGAGATCAGCGAGTCGAGGGGTGGCCGTCGTTGACATTGCAGGGAACGAGGCCGCTAACGGGGAGATGGAATCGCCGACCGGCTCAGGCCAGCATCACGACTACCCGCAGGCGGCGATCCTGAGGCTCGAGCGTCAGAGTCCAGCCGTAGCGGCGGCAAAGGTCTTCGACGATCGCCAGGCCTAGACCGGATCCGTCACCCATGAAGGGTGCCTTGAGCTCCTCTGTAGGCTCGATCGGCACGTCCAACGGATTCTCGACGCTGAGCCGATCTTCGAGCGCCGTGATCTTCACCTCTCCCGAAGCGCCGTGACGTAGCGCATTGCCGATCAGATTGTCGAGGAGGATACGCAAGGCTTCAGAGGATATCCGTAGCCGAAGCTCCGGCGCGACGTCGACATGGACCCGATGCTCGCGGTCGGGGCGCCGCGGCAGGTGCTGCAAGCATTCTTCGACGGCTTGGAGAATCGAGGTCGGCAGCTGGGGGCTGTCGACCTCTTCCCGAGCCAGGAAGAGGAAGAGCTCGATCTTCGACTCCATGCGTCGGACGGCGCGCTCGATGCGCTCCAGCGGTCGTTCCGTCGCGTCGTTGGATCGGGCGCGAAGCAGCTCCGTAGCCCCTTTGATCACCGTGAGCGGATTGCGTAACTCGTGACTCGCATTGCGCGTGAACTGCCGTTCCCTCTCCAGGAAACCGAGTAGGCGTAGGGCAGCCTGCCGGATCGAGCGGGAGAGATGGCCGATCTCGTCGAGACGGTCCTCCGATTCGAGCTGACGCCCGCGCCAGGTCTCGAGATCCCAAGCCACGGCGTCGGCAAGCTGGCGGATCGGCACCAACAGTTCCCGGTCGAGCCAGCGGGCCAAGCCAAGGGCGACAGCTAGAATCGCCAGCGCGAACGCCGTACCGGTGATGCCCCAGAAGATCGGCTCTAGCTCTTGCAGCGGTTCGAGCGTGCTGACGTCGTAGAAGAGGATCAGTGGCCCGTCCTTCTGAGGTCTGATGGCGACGAAGGCCTCCAGACCACGAACCTCGTAGATCCCGGCCTCGAGCGCGTCGAGCGGTCGATAGATGCCGAGAAAAACTTCGCCACTGGTGGAGCGAAAAGGTTCGGATAGCTGGTCGAAACCCCAGAAAGCTGTGAAGAGAGGTGACTCTTCGACCTCGAGTCCGGCTTGCTTTGCTGCGATCAAGCGGTCCGCCTCGATCCGCACTAGATGCTTCAGGATCGTGTCTTCGACGGTGGTCACGCCGGCCCACATCGTCAAGAGGACGAAAGGTGCGAGCACCAAACCGGCAACAAGAATCGAGCTGAAGACCCGACGGCGAAGCCGCCAGTGGGTGCGGTCGACGCTCATCTGGCGGCGAGTTGGTAGCCGTAGGCGCGGACGGTGTGCAGCAGATCGCGATCGAAGGGCTTATCGATGGCGCGGCGCAAGGCGTAGATATGGCTACGCAGAACATCGCTTTGCGGTGGATCGTCGCCCCACAATCTGGCTTCCAGTTCTTCGCGCCGAACGACACTGGGCGAACGCTCCATGAGCAAATAGAGAATCTCGAAGGCCGCGCCATGCACCTCGAGTCGCTGGCCATTGCGCCGTACTGTCCGGGTATCGGGGTCGAGTACCAAATCCGCGATCGTCAGCTCGCGCGGCGCTGATCGTCGCAATCTGTCGAGCGCCCGCAGCCTGGCTTCGAGTTCTTGGATAGCGAAGGGCTTGACCAGATAGTCGTCGACGCCCGCTTCGAAGCCTTCCAGCTTGTCGGCCAACGTGTCACGGGCGGTGAGCATCAAAGCGGGCACGCGACACTGCGCCTCGTGGCGCAGCTTGCGGCAGAGGTCTGTGCCAGGCATGCCCGGAAGCATCCAATCGACGATGATGACGTCGAACTCGCGGGTCAGCGCCAGATGCATGCCGGAGATACCGTCATAGGCAAAGTCCACTTGGTGGCCTGCCGCCTCGAGGAAATCGCCCACATTGCCGGCGATATCGAGGTCGTCTTCGATCATCAGGACACGCATCGGTCGAGCCTAACTCATTCCTGACCGTGGGCCCCTGGCCGCTAGAAGGTCCATGAGACGCCGAACGACGGCAACAAGGGTAACCACTGCTCCGGGGACGGTTCGTAGACGGCCTGCCCCTGATCATCGACCAGGAAGTTGCCGCCATCGACTTCGAAACCGGCGTCATTCCTTCGGTTGTAGAGATTCTGCACATCGATGAAGAGCTCCAACACACCGCGTCTGAGGGCGAAGCGGCGGGATGCGCGCACGTCCAGGCGGTGGTAGTCGTCGAGGCGAACCGACCTCAGCTCGCCGATCACCGGTACGGCGATGGGCTCGCCATCCATTCCGCTGGCAAGCGTGGCGGAAACCGGCGTCGTCGGCCAGCCCGTGTGATAGATCCCGACGGCGTTGAAGCTCCAGCGCGGGCTCGGTCGCCACGAGACGCCGAGGTTCATGGCGTGAGTCTGATCGGTGGCGCGAAGGACGTCGCGGCCGTCGAGGGAGTCCTTCGCTTCGGACCAGGCGTAGTTGATCCACCAATCGAAGGTACCGCCTCCTCGGCGGGTCAAGAAAAGTTCGGCGCCGCGCGCCTCCGCCGCCTCAGGCGCGATGAGGATCCGGTCGTTGGCAGTCTCGGGGTTGAGCACGAAGGTCTGGAAGACATTCTCAAACCGTGGCCTGACGTCCTCGATCAAGCGCTGGTAGGCCTCGAGGCGGACCTCCCAGGAAGCCTCTCGGGCCCTGAAAGTGCGTTCCAGGCCGAGAATGCGGTGCTCGGCGCGCTCGGCGCCGAGGAAGGTCGTTTCTCCGTCCTCGACCTGCAGCTCATTCGGTCGCTGGCTCTGGTAGAAGTACCCCCAGGCGAAGCGACCTCGCCAGCCGCTGCCGAAGTCGAAAAGGCCATTGATCCGGGGTGAGAGGTGATCTTCGTCGGTCAGCGAGTGGCGGTCCCAACGGGCACCCGCTTCGATCACGAAGCGAGGCGTAACCTCCCAGCGATCGGCCAGGTAGAGGCCGAGATGCTCGCTTTCGAAGGTGCCGGTCAAGCGGGTGATCGGTCGGACACCGAAAGCACTGGCGACGACGTCGATGAGGGCGAGCTGATTGAAGTAGTCGTACTCGGCTTCGTAACGCCGGGCTTCCCAGCCGGCCTTCACAAGATGTTCATCACCGATCTGCCACGAAAAATCCTGACGGCCTTGCAGAATGTCCAAGGTGCGCTCGTCGCGGATCTCGAAATTCCGCGACGGGCTATCTTCTGTGGTCCGACGATCCCGATCGACCTGGCCGATGGACAGCATCGATTCGACCAGGCCGCTTTGCCCGAGGAAGGCGGTGTGACGAGTCCAGAGGTAGTCGTTGCCATAGCTGCTGTTGGTGCTTTCCTCTTCGAAGCCGTCGTCTTCGCGTTCCCGTTCGACTTCGTCGTTGCTATCCGAAGAGAGCAGAGCCTGGACCGTCAAGTCCTGTTTTGGCCCCAGGTCGAAGCTCACCTTGCTCAGCACATCCCAGTACGTCGGCCCACGGCCGCGGCGAGTCTCACTCTCGCTTTCTTCTTCGCCCGCGATGTCGAGCACGATATCGAGCCAGCCCCGGCGGGCGGACGCGAAGTAGGAGCCACCTTCCCACCGACCGCTCGTGGAGGCCCAAGCGTTCAGCAGGCTGACGCCAAGCTCAAAGGTGCGGTCATCAGGACTGAAGGTCTCGAGGTCGAGCACACCCGCACTGCGGTCGCCATATTCGACCGGGAACCCGCCGGTGAAGAGGTCGACGCCGCCGAGCATCTCCGGATCGATGATGCTGAAGATGTTTTGATAGTCCTTGAGGTGATACGGCTCGAAAATCTCCAGGCCATCGATTTCGTAGCGGACCTCCCGCGTCAAGCTGCCTCGAAGATTGAATTCGGCCGACGCGTCATTCGAGGTCACGCCCGGCAAGACCGTGACAGCTCGGACGATGTCGTCGCCGAAATGGGGTAGCTCGCGCAATTCCTCGCCAGAAAGGGCGGAAGAACGTGCGGGTGCGTCGCGGCCGATCGAGTAACTGCCGACGACGTTGATCGAGTCGAGTGTGACCTCTGCCGCGGGCAAGCGGATGAGGAGCTCCTGAGATGGCGACTCGCGGCTCACCTCGATCAAAACCTCCCCGACCGCGAATCCTGGCGCCGCCGCGATCACGCGATAGCTGCCTTCGGGGACGGTACGCAGCGTGAAGAATCCTTCGCTGTCCGTGGAGACGGTTTTGATGACCCGTGGATCGAGTCCTACCTCGGCACCCAAAATCGGTACGTCGTCCGTGGTGACGACTCGGCCCTCGATCTGGCCGAAATAGCGCCTGGCATCGTCTGAGTCAGCGGCGGCGGGCAAGCTTGCCACCAAGAGGACTGTGGTAGCGAGTATCGATAGACGAATCATGGACGGCATCTTCGTTCTCCTGCTGGGGGCGGACGTGGGCCACGCGTAGGAAAACAATAGAGAGCCGTCCGTGAACGGGCTGCGGTCTCAATGTGAACGAAGTGTGAAGCAGTCTATGCGGTGGCGCCCCTGTCGATGCTGCATTCAAAGACACGCCGAACTCTTCGGCCAGATCCTCTGTGGAGAAGTGGTCGCGGCCGCGAGATGTCCAATCGCGGAGGAGTTGGGCGGCTGAGGGAGAAGAGCCTTTAGGACTCACTCGCGAGATGTACCGAAGTTCGGTAGTTTTGTCGAGCGAAACCGGGAGGCGCCCGCGTCAGATCGGAACTCAAAACTCGAGAATCGAGCGCGTAGGGTGTTGCGCTGCTATGACTCGCGGGAGTGGCGAGCTGGGGCGCCCAATCTCGTCTGATTGGGTTGGAAGTCCTAACTAGGCGGGGAAAGAAAAGGCTGGTAGCGCGTACGGGATTCGAACCCGTGTTACCGGCGTGAGAGGCCGGCGTCCTGGACCCCTAGACGAACGCGCCGTGCCAAAAGGCCACGGAAAGATAACCGAAAAGGCGGGGCGGTGCAAGGGGGGAAGTTCGTGCGGGCAGGAAAAAAGCCCGCCGGTAACCCAAAACCGGCGGGCTTGAGAGGTTCGGAAGCGTTGAACCGGGGTGTCTAGGAGAGGAGCCGCCTTAGATGACGGTGCCGATGACCGGCACCTCGAGGCTCGGCACCTTCGGGCTGTCGGTCTGGATCTTGAGCATGCCGTTGAAGTCGCCCTTGGGGGTGTCGGGGCTCACCAGCAGACGAATCTGGAAGCGGCGGCCCTCCTCGAGGGGGATGATTTCGGCGGAGATGGTGGGGATGGTGCTCTGGATGCTGGTGAGGTCGATCTTCTCCACCGCGTAGTTCTTCACCAGAATGTTGGCCTGCAGGGGCTCCTTGAGCTCGATCTTGCGGAAGTTGGCGGTCTGGGGGGTCACCGCCAGCACCGGGCGCACGAAGCCGGAGATGGGGATGCTCATGGTCTTCTGCTTGGGGTGATCGGTGGTGATCTGCAGGGCGCTGGTGATGGGGCCGATGGGGGCGTCCTTGGCGAGGGTCACCGACACCTGGTATTGCTTGCCCTTGGCGTCTTCGGCCCGCTCTTCCTCGGTGGCCTCGCGGACGGCGACGGTGAGGTAGTCCTCGGTCGCCGTGGCGGAGACAATGTTGAAGTCGCTGCCGTCCTGAGCCCAGATGCTCTGGTCGACGGAGCCCTTCTGCTGGTCTTGGACGACATTGAAGCGGGCATAGCCGGGGATGGCGTTGAGGTAGGGCTTCACCTCGCTCTTGGCGGTGAGCACGATGGAGGGGTTGTTGGGGTCGTTGGTCAGGACCGTGACCCGCTTGGTGTCGGCGCCGAAGAGGTTGGTGGTGTCGATCTCGGCGCGAACCTTGCCGGTGGCGCCGGGAGCGATGACCTCGTCATAGGTGGCGACGGTGCAGCCGCAGGACGGGCGGACCTGGGTGATCTCCAGGGGCTCGGTGCCCTCGTTGCGCAGCTCCCATTCCACCTTCAGGGTCTCGCCCTTGGGAATGGTGCCGAGGTCCAGGACTTCTTCAACGGCGACGGCCTTGGGGCCGGTGGCTTCCTCGGCGGCGGTTTCGTCGGCAGCCGCGTTGGCGGCCAGGGCCGGGAGGGAGAGTGCGGTCAAGATTCCAGCGGCAAGTGTCAAAACGGCACGAATGGGTAGGCGGTTCATATCCTCACTCCTCTTCAAAGCTTCGATGAGTCTGCAGACTGCTGCGGCCTTCGGTTTGCCGGCGCTCGAGGGCTTTAACTAGCATATCGAACGGTGCGCGGCCGGGGCTGGTGCCGGTGGTACACTGCGCCATCCCGGCGGCGGAGCCGGGGGCAAGGGAGCAGACGGTGACGGAAACTGCATTGAGCATTTATTGCATCGCCATCGGCGGCACCGGCATGGCGCCTCTTGCCTGTCTTCTGCAAGAGCTGGGCCACCGGGTGAGCGGATCCGACGGTCCCCTCTACCCGCCCATGAGCACCCTGCTGGCGGAGGCGGGGATCAAGCCGCTGGTGGGCTTTGATCCAGCGCATCTGGACGAGGTTGGGCCGGACCTGGTGATCGTCGGCAACGCGGTGCCGCGGAGCAATCCGGAGGCGCTTCGGGCTGAAGAGCTGCGGGCTGAAGAATTGCGGGCCGAGGGAGGGGATGCGAAAGAGCCGAGGCTGGAGCTGCTCTCCATGCCCCAGGCGGTGGCTCGCTTTCTCCTCGCCGGCCGCCGGCCGCTGGTGGTGGCGGGGACCCACGGCAAGACCACCACCACCGCCCTCGCCGCCTGGGTGTGGAGCGCCACCGGCCGCGATCCCGGCTACCTCATCGGCGGCGTGCCGAAGAATCTGCCCGCCAGCTTCGCCCTCGGTGGAGGGGATCGATTCGTCATCGAAGGGGACGAGTACAACGCCGCCTACTTCGATCGTGGTGCCAAATTTCTCCACTACCAGCCCCAGACCGTCATCCTGACCAGCGTCGAATACGACCACGCGGACCTCTATTCCAGCCCGGAAGCGTTACTAGAGGCCTACCGCCGGCTTGTGCAGCTGGTGCCCCCCAGCGGCCGGCTGGTGGCCTGGGGGGACTCGCCGGAGGTGCGCCAGGTCGCCGCGGCAGCGCGCTGCCCGGTGATCTTTTATGGGTTTGGAGAGGGCAATTCGGTGCGGGTCGAGGGCGGTGCCAAGGGGGGCGAGGAAAGCGCCGGAGGCAGCCGCTTCACCGTGCGGGACGGGGAGGGAGAGGCGAGAGAGCTGCGGCTGCGGGTGCCCGGGCGGCACAATGTGCTCAATGCCTTGGCGGTGTGGGCGGCGGCGCGGTACGACGGCCTGGAGTCTTCTGCGGTGGCCGAGGCGCTGGCGCAGTTCGGCGGCACGGCGCGGCGGCTGGAGGAGCTGGGCACCGCTTCCGGGGTCACCGTTGTCGACGATTTCGCCCACCACCCGACGGCGGTGAAGGCCTCGCTAGAGGCGCTGCGCGGGCACTATCCCGGACGACGGCTGGTGGCCATCTTCGAACCCCGGAGTCTCACCGCCGGACGCCAGATGTTCTACGACGCCTACCGGACGAGCTTCGGCCCCGCGGATGCCGTGCTCTTCGCTCCCATCTTTCACGCCGGTCGGCTGGAGGATGCCGAGCGCCTGGATCTCGATTCGCTGGTGAGGGACCTGCGGGCCGCGGGGAGCGCGGCGGAAAGTTGTCCGACGTTGGATCGATTGTTGGAGCGGGCCATCGAGGTCGCGCAGCCCGGCGACGTGCTGGTGACCATGTCCTCCGGCGGCTTCGGCGGCATGCCGCGGCGGCTGCTGGATGAGCTGGGCGGGGAGTAGCAAGACGACGACCTTCCGGGCGGAGCTTTGGTTGTACGCCCCTGGAGGGTTTGCTAGCATGCTTCGCGACCTATTCCGAGTCCCCAAAGCCGCCTGTCAACGGGTTCATAGTGGTCTTGCGGTGGTCTTGATGGGGCGGCCTGGAATCTCTCATTCTGGCGGTGATCGAGCCGCCAACACACTTCGGATCCGAGCACTTTATGGCATATCGCGGTAACTCAGCTCTCCCCGCCGAGATCCAGCAACGGATCGAATCGACCTTCCAGCAAGCGTTGACTTCGGCCAAGGCGGGCAGTCACCGCGAGGCGCTTCTCGGCTGCGACTTCATCCTCAAGCTCGACCCGGACTTCGAGCCCGCCCGCATTCTCGCCCAACGGTTGCGTCAGGCCGCCGGTGGCGAGCAGGGCATGGCGGCGGAGGATCTGGCCAAGCAGCTCCAGGCGCATTTTGACCAGGGGCAGTATCAGCAGGTGCTGGAGCTGGCGGGCAAACACCAGCAGCTAGTCACCGGCAATCAGCAGCTTCGTCAGCTGGCGACCCAGGCGCAGGAGCGGCTGGGCATGCAGCAATTCCTGGAGAAGGCCCTTGCCGGAGCCCAGCAGGCCCTGGAGACGGGAGATCTGGGGAAGGCGGAGGAGTTGCTGAAGAAGGCTCGGAGTCTGTCGCCGGAGGATCCACGGCTGGCGCAGCTCGAGCAGAAGATCGAGGCACAGCGTCCCGCGCCTCCGGCCTTCGAGGCGCCGCCGCCGTTGCCCTCGTCGCCGCCGGTTCCGGAGCAAGCTTCGCCTGCCGCTCAGTCACCGTCTTCCCAATTGGAGGTCCCGGCGGATCCTCTCGCCGACTTGACCGGGGATGGTGGGGAGTGGGGGATCTTCGAAGGGGCCATCGAGCCGCCCCCTGCGGAAGAGCAGGGCTCGGCCTTTGCCGCCGGTCCGCCGGCGGAAGCGGAGGCATCCGCGCCGGATTTCAGCTTTGGCGGGGAGCCGGATCCCCTGGCCGCCTTCGGCTCGGACGCCCCAGCGTCTCCGCCGCCGTCGGAGGAGCCCCAGGATGCCGGGTTCGGTTCTCTCTTCGGTGACGACACGTCCGGAGCGGATAGCGAGCTGGACGCGGCCTTCGAGGGGCTCGGTAGCGGCGAGCTGTCGACGGTGGGAGATGCCGGAGGGACGAGCGCCGAGCCAGCGGAGGCGATGGACTTTTCTTTCGACGAGGCGTCCGATAGCGAGCTGGAGGACGATCTGGACTTCGCTATCGGCGAGTTGGGGGGCGCGGCTCCGCCGGCTCCTTCCGCTGCCGCTGCGCCGGCGGGCTCCGGCTCGTCGGGGGGTGGCGATCGCATCAGCGGGCTTCTCGACGAGGGGCAGACCGCCTTCGAGGCCGGCGATTATCAAAGCGCCATCGACGTCTGGTCGCGTATTTTCCTCATCGACATCGACAATGAGGAGGCCTCGCGGCGGATCGAGAAGGCCCGGAACCTCAAGGCGGAGACGGAGCGCCAGATCGAGGAGATTCTCCACGAAGGTCTGGCGGCCTACGAGGCGGGGGATTTGGAGCGAGCCCGCGGACCTTTCCAGAAGGTCCTGGAGCTCAACCCCAACCACGCGGTGGCGCAGGAGTACCTGGAGCGCGTCGAGGCCGGCGAAGGGCCGGCGGTGGCAGTGCCGGAGGCTTTCGACGCGCCGCCGCCCATACCGGACATGCCGGCGACTCCGGATACGGGCGGAGCGGCGGAGGATTCGGTGCTCAGCCAGGAGATCATGGTGCCGCCGGATCCGGATGCCGTCGAGCCACCGCCGCCGCCTCCTCCGCCGGCGCCGGCGAAGAAGCGCAAGAGCTCGCCGCGGACTCTCTTTCTGGCCATTAGCGCTCTCTCGGTGCTCTTGCTGGCGGCTTTGGGTTGGTTCCTGCTCAACAATTGGAGCCGCTTTTTCCCCAACCAGGGCGCAGAGACCGCGGCCACCGCTCCGGCGGGGCAGAGTCCCATCGATCAGGCGCGCAAGTTGGCGGACGGCGGCCGGACTCGGCTGGCGATCTCGCAACTGGAGCGGATTCCTTCCAATAGCCCCTACTACGAAGAGGCGCAGAAGCTGATTCTGGACTTGCAGGCGCCGGTGGCGGATGAGCCGGCGGAGGCCGTGGCGAGCGCCGAGATCGGCGACGAGGGGAGTCCCCGGGGAGAATTGGTGGGGCAGGCGCGCCTGGCGCTGGAGGCCGGGCGGGCTCTGGAGGCTCGCCGCTTGCTCCAGCAGGCGGCGGCGCTGGCGCCGTTGAGCGAGGCCGAGGAGGCGCTCAGCGCCGAGGTGACTACGGCCCTCGAGCCCATCGCCACGGAGGTGCAGCTCTTCGAGGACAGCGAGTGGGGGCTGGCCTTGCCGGCGCTATGGCGGATGCACGTCGATGATCCTCAGAACCAGGACGTGGTTCGGCTTCTGGTGGACAGTTACTACAACCTCGGCGTGAGGTATCTGCAACGCAACGATCCGCGGCAGGCGTCGGAAAGCTTCGCCGAAGTGCTGGAGCTCGATCCGGACGACTTCGAGGCCCAGCGCCACGCCCGCTTCGCTCAGGTCTATCAAGAGAGGCCGCCGGATCTGCTCTACCGCATCTACGTCAAATATCTACCCTTCCGGTGAGATGAGCGCTCCGGAGAGATGAGCACCAGGCATTCTGACGATCCAAGATCCTCCGGCAGCTCTCGGGCCGCAGGCGAGGAGGAGTCCGGTCGTGATTCTCGCGGACTCTTCGATCCGCCGCTGAAGCCTGAGCCTCGCCCTGTGGGCTCGGAGGCGCCGTCCCGGCGGCCCGCCCGCCCTGCCAAGCGCCGGCGCAAGGGAGATTCGGCCCCGCTCTCTCTGCCCCTCTTTCCCGAGCTCGAAGACGATGAGCCGGTGGATCCGGTGGACGCCGAGGTCGACGAGCTGGATGTGGATCCACCCCTCGAGCTCCCCGACGACGAGCCGCCGGGGGATTCCGGTGTCGAGGAGGGCGCCGAGGTGGCGGACGACTTGCTCGCGGCGAGCGTCGAGGATGCCGGGGAGGATTGGTCGGAGTCCGATGCGCTGGAAGAGCCGGAGCTGCCCTACTCGCCTCCGCCGAGTCCGGAGCCCGAAGATCCTTTCGACGTGCCGGTACGGCTGCGGGCGCTGGCGGGCTTGGCGGATCTGGCGGTGCACGGGGCGCTGCTCTTGTTGGTGTTGTTGGGAGAGCGCTTGGTGGGCATGCGATGGGATTTGGACCAATGGCCCGGTCTGGCGATCTTTCTTCTCACCTTCTCCTTCCTCTATACGGTGATCCCCCTCGCTTTTTGGGGGCAGACTCCGGGGATGTCGGTGGCGGGTATTTTGGCCTGTGCCGAGGACGGCGAGAATTTGAGCTTTCCCCAGACCGCTGCCCGGTGGGCGGCGGGTCTCCTCACGCTCTTGCTGCTGGGGCTCCCCCTGGTGGCAGCGCTTTGGGGGCCGTCGCTGTCGGACCGGCTCAGTCAGTCCCTGACCCGCCGGGCGTTGGAGTGAGCTTCGTCTGGGGGCCGGTGATATGCTTCATCGCGGTCTAGACAATCTGGAAGCATTTCGACAGCGTGTTGTATCGGGCCTGACGCCGCCGCAGGGCGGGTTCCCGTGTTTTTGACGTGTCATGTAAGAGGAGGGTGATCTATGTCCACGGAGCTTGAGAAACGGGGAACATTCGGTCGCCTGGGCTTTGTGCTGGCTGCTTCGGGCTCGGCCATCGGCCTGGGGAATATCTGGAAATTCCCCTACATCGCTTATGAGAACGACGGTGGCTCCTTCGTGCTCATCTATCTCATCGCCATCGCTCTCATCGGGGCTCCCATCATGCTGGCGGAGATCGTCCTCGGGCGCCGGACCCAACAAAGCCCGGTGGGCGCCTTCTTGGATCTGGTCGAGGGAGAGGCCAAGGGCGTGGCCGGCGGCAAGCTGTGGTCGTTGGTAGGCTGGCTGGGCATCGCCTCCGGCTTCGTGATCCTCTCGTACTACGCGGTCATCGCCGGCTGGACGGTCTACTACGTCGGCCGCTGCTTCGTGTGGGTGACCCAAGGCTTTGGTGAGGCCGAGGCCGCCAGTTTGGGGAGCGACTTCGGGGCCTTCCTGGCCAATCCGGGACTACAGATCACCTTCCACGCGCTGTTCATGGTGATCACCGTGGCGGTGGTCATCCTCGGGGTCAAGGCGGGCATCGAGCGCACCACATCCTTCTTGATGCCGGTGCTCTTGGGGATTTTGCTCCTGCTGCTGATCAACTCGGTGCGCACGCCGGGCTTCGGAGAGGCCATGGCCTTCCTCTTCCATATCGGTCCGATTTCCAGCGACGGAATTTTGGAGGCCGTCGGCCACGCCTTCTTCACCCTCTCTTTGGGGATGGGGGCGATGATCACCTACGGTTCCTACGTGTCGCGCAAGGACTCCATTCCCAAGGCCGGGTTGACCATCTGCGTGCTCGACACCGTCATTGCCCTGATGGCCTCCACCATCATGTTCTCCATCATCTTCAGTGTCGACGCGGCGGAGCGGGCCGAGACCTTCGCGCGCAGTGCTGTGATTCTCTTCACCACCTTGCCCAAGATGTTCTTCGACCTGCCCGGCGGCGGCCTGCTCTCGCCCATCTTCTATCTGCTGGTGGCGATGGCGGCCTTGACCTCGACGATCTCGCTCCTCGAGGTGGTGGTGGCCTACTTCATCGATCGGCGGGGTTGGAGCCGGCGCAAGTCGGCCCTGGTGGTCGGTGGGCTGATCTTCCTGTGCGGCATTCCTTCCGCTCTCTCCTTGGGGTCGGTGGCCTTCCTCGGCGAGATGAGCCTGCGGGGCCAGGTCGGCTTCTTCACCATCCTCGACTATCTGGCGTCCAATTGGATGTTGCCCCTGGGGGGGCTGGGCATCGCGGTCTTCACCGGCTGGATGCTGCCTACCAAGTTGAGCCGGGACGAGCTGGAGACGGGGCACGGCGTGGTCAAGCTCTATGGGCTGTGGCTCTTCCTGCTCCGCTTCGTTTGCCCGCTGGCGATTCTGTGGATCATGTACGCGGTGATTTTCCAGGCCCGTAGCTTCGCCTGAGTCGTCGGCCGGTCTCGCGAGCTTGTTGGATGGGCTTGTTTTACCGGCCTGTCACCGACGATCTTTGGGCGATGGTTGAATGCTCTGTCGGAGGTTGCTAGACTTTGCGCCTCCGGCCGGGGCGCGCGGAATCCGTCCGTGGTGTGCGCGCCGGTTCGATGGTCCCGCCGCCGGACGGGGTGGCTCCATCGGAGATGTCCATGCCGGACAGAGATAAGAATCAAGGCTTGCGGTTTGCGGGGCTGGGAATTGAGTTCGCGGCCGCGGTGGCGGGTCTGACCCTCGTCGGCTATTGGGTCGATCACCACTTCGGTTCCAGTCCCTGGGGAGTGCTCATCGGTGCTGCCATCGGCATCATCGGGGGCATGCGCAACATGATTCGCGAAGCACTGTCCGCCAATCGCTCCATGAGCTCCGGAGTCTCCTCGAAGGGGGCGGCGGAGAAAAAAGAAGGACCTGCGGACGAGAAGTCGCAGGGTCCGGGGCGAAAGGGCCTTCACGGAGGCGATTCATGAGCCCGACGTCATGAGCACGGTGAGACCAAGCTCTTTTCGGAGCTTCGCCTTGACAGCCGCCGCGGTCACCGCTCTGCTGCTCGCTGTGGGTTTCTTTCCCACTCGGAGCCTTGCGGGGACGGCGGGAGTCCTGGCGATGTTCGCCGGCGGTGCAGTCGCCCTCGTCGCCTCCCTGTGCGGCGGACTCGTGGTGGCCTTGCGGGACAACACCGCTCAGCCACCGGTTTTCGTCGCTTTCGGGGTCATGGGCCTGCGGTTGGCGGTGGTGGTGCTGCTGGGCCTCGCCATCGCCCTGACTCGCTGGTTTTCTCTCGCGCCATTGTTGGTGTGGGTCGCCATCGCCCATCTCGTACTCTTAGCGGTAGATACGAGATACGTGCTCGGGAGTTTGGCTCCCGGCAAGACGACAACCGAAGATTTAGCAGAGCGATAAAGCGGGAGTAGTCATGCAGCTCGGTTTGGCCAGAATCGCCGGGGGAAGTCCTCTGGACCACGTGGTGCAGCACCCCTTGAAGGAGGTGCCCGCGGACTTGGGTATTCTCACCCCCGACGGGGTGATTACCGTCCTCAGCGACCAGATTGTGATGATGATCGTCGCCGGCCTGCTGCTGGCGGTTCTGCTGCCCCTCTACGTGCGCCGCCGCCGTGGCGCTGGGGAAGTGGACCGATTGGTCCCCGCCGGCCCGTCCAACTTCATCGAGGCGATTTGCGCGTATCTTCGCAAAGAGGTGGCGGAGCCCAACCTGGGGCCCTACACGGACCGCTTCATCAAGTTCATCTGGACGCTGTTCTTCTTCATCCTCACCGTCAACCTGTTGGGATTGATCCCGCTGGGCTCGGTGACGCCGGCGATTTTCGGCGTCCACATCGGAGGCACCGCCACCGCAAATATCTGGGTCACGGCAGCCCTAGCCATCGTCACCCTGCTGATGATGGTGATCAACGGCTTCCGTCTCGGAGGCATGGAATACATCAAGCATTTCTGCCCCGGCCCGCTCTACGTCGCGCCCATCTTGGTGCCTATCGAGATCATGGGCGTATTCGCCAAAGCGTTTGCCCTGGCGGTGCGTCTCTTCGCCAACATGGTGGCGGGGCACATCCTGCTCGCGGTGCTGGTGGGCTTTATCCTCAGCGCCGGCGCGGCCGGCGCGGTGGGCGGTTTTGCCGTCGCGGTGCCGGTGGTGCTCGCGAGCATCGCCATCAATCTGCTGGAGATTTTCGTCGCCTTTCTACAGGCGTTCATCTTTACGTTTCTGACCGCCCTCTTCATCGGCATGTCCATCGTCTTCCATCATGGGGACGACCATGCCGGAGCCCACGCCCACTGAGGGAGCTGGTGCTGAAGAGGAGGTAGAAGAGTTTGTGCCATGACCGCCAGCGCGGGCTCAAGGTCATGGACTGTCAATCGATCGAAGTTTCGAGAATACCGGTGGCGGGCCCCGCGTCGCCACCGACAGGGAGACCAAAGGAAATGAGCAAGAGAGCCGCCCAGATCACCTTCATGGTGTTCGTTGCCGCCCTGGCCGTGATGTTGATTCCGACCACCGCCTTCGCCCAGGAGGGTGCTGGCTTCACTGGGGACAGCCTGCGTAAGCTCGGCGGCGCCCTGGGTGCCGGCCTGGCGGTGATCGGCGGAGGCCTCGGCATCGGTAAGATCGGCGCCAGCGCCACCGAAGCCATCGCCCGCCAGCCGGAAGCCGGCGCCGCGGTGCAGACCGCGATGATCATCAGCGCCGCCCTCATCGAGGGCGCGACCCTGTTCGCCGTAGTCGTCGGTCTGCTGGCCGCCCTGTGATCGGACGCTCGGCGGGGAGGGCCGGCCGCGTGCCGGTCCCACCCGCCAGCGCCTCAAATCGTCACGGATTGAAGGGGTCGAACACTATGCGCAAGCTGAGTCAGTTCGCTTTCGCCCTCTGCTGGGCCTTGCCGGCGCTAGCCGCCGAGGTGGAGCACGAAGGCGGCAGCTCGCCGGGGCTTTTCTCCGGCAATATCGGCAACGCCATCTGGACCCTCGTGATCTTCGTCCTGCTGTTGTGGGTGCTGGGCAAGTATGCCTGGGGCCCGATCCTCAGTGGCCTGCAAAGCCGCGAGGACTACATTCGGGACTCTCTGGAGCAGGCACGGCAACAGCGGGAAGCTGCGGAGCAGCGTCTCGCCGACTACGAGGCCAAGCTGGCCGCCGCCCGCGCCGAGACCGAAGAGCTGTTGGCGGAGGCCCGGCGTGACGCCGAAGCCCTGCGCCTGCGCGAGGAAGAGCGAGCGAAGGCGGAGGCGGACAAGCTCCTGGAGCGCGCCCGTCGCGAAATCGCCATCGCCCAGGAGACCGCGGTCAAGGATCTCTACGCCCACGCTACGGAGCTGTCGACACAGGTCGCCTCCAACATCCTGGAGCGAGAGATCAACCCGCAGGACCATGAGCGTCTGATCGCCGATTCCATCTCGGCCATTGGGCGAATCGAAGAGAATTAAAGCGCCGGGGAGCGGCTCATCGCCTGGCGGTGAGCCCTCTCGGCATCGATGCGGGAGCCCGAGCACATGTCGAGCTTCAATGACAAAACCCTGGCGGTAGCCAAGGTCTACGCCAGCGCCATGATCGAGCTGGCGGAGCAGCGCGGCGAGGCGGATGACCTCGGCGAGGAGCTGACGCAGCTGGTTGCGCTGGTGCGGGAGAACGAAGATTTCCGCACCTTCGTGGAGGATCCCCTGGTGGATCCGGACCAGCGGCAGGAGAGTCTGGAGAAACTGTTCCGGGGCCACACCAGCGATCTGCTGGTGGACTCCCTCCAGGTGCTCAACCGCAAGGGGCGGATCGGCATCCTGCCGGCCATCTCCGAGGTCTACGACGCTCTGCTGGACGCTTTGCGCCAGCGGGTGGAGGTGTCGGTGACCAGCGCCGTGGCGCTATCCGACGCCCAGCGTCGGGAACTCTCCGCGGCGGTCAAGGCCCAGACCGGTCGCGATGCCCGCTTCCTCGAGCGCGTCGACGAGGCGCTGCTGGGCGGCATGGTGGTGCAGATCGGCGACCGCAAGATCGACACCAGTGTCGCCACTCGCCTCCAGGGGCTGAGCGCGGCGCTGCTCGCCCGCGGCTCACGAGAAATCCAAGCCGGTTCCTACGGGGAAAGCTGATCCCGGGACCACGGTGCATATCTACGTTGACGGCAGGTTGAAGGTGAAGACATGAAGTTCAAAGTCGATGAGATCTCCTCGGTCATCGCCGAGGAAATCCAGCAATATCGCAGCGGCGTCGACCTCGCCGAGGTGGGCAAGGTCCTGGAGGTGGGCGACGGCATCGCCCGGGTCTATGGCCTGACCAACGCCATGGCCTCCGAGCGCCTGGTGTTCGAGAACGGCGCGTCCGGCCAGGTGTTCAACCTGGAAGAGAACTCCGTCGGCGTGGTCATCCTGGGCAACTACCTGGGGATCCGCGAGGGCGACGAGGTGCGGCGCACCGGCGAGCTGCTCAGCGTGCCCGTGGGCGACAAGATGATCGGCCGCGTGGTCAACCCCCTGGGGGAGCCCCAGGACGGCAAGGGAGTCATCGAGACCCCCTACCGTCGGCCGCTGGAGTTCAAGGCCCCGGGCATCTCCGAGCGCCAGCCCGTCAACGAGCCGCTGCAGACCGGCATCAAGGCCATCGACAGCATGATCCCGGTGGGCCGCGGCCAGCGCGAGCTGATCATCGGCGATCGCAAGACCGGCAAGACCGCCATCGCCATCGACACCATCCTCAACCAGAAGGGCGGCGATGTGATTTGCGTCTACGTCGCCGTCGGTCAGAAGGAGTCGACGGTAGCGGCGGTGGTCGACAAGCTGCAGGAAGAGGGCGCCATGGACTACACCATCGTGGTCTCCGCCTCCGCTTCCGACCCGGCGCCGCTGCAGTACATCGCGCCCTACGCCGGTGCCGCCATGGCCGAGTACTTCATGTACCAGCAGGGCAAGGCGACCCTGTGCGTCTACGACGATCTCAGTAAGCAGGCCCAGGCTTATCGCCAGCTTTCGCTGCTGCTGCGCCGTCCCCCCGGCCGTGAGGCCTATCCCGGCGACGTCTTCTACCTGCACTCCCGCCTTCTCGAGCGCAGCGTCAAGCTGCGCAGCGAGTTCGGCGTGGTGCCGGCGGACACCCCGGAAGATTCCACCGACCGCTCCATCGCCCGCAAGCACCCCGAGGGGCTGGCGGCGCCGCCGGAGCAACGTCCCGATGACGAGAAGGGCCTGTACCATCGTCCCGAGGGCGCCGAGCGGGCCGAAGCTTGGCTCGAGAGCCTCGGCGACAAGGACAAGTACAAGGTTCACCGCTATCCCAACAGCGGCGGCTCGATGACGGCACTGCCCATCATCGAGACCCTTGAGGGCGAGGTCTCGGCCTACATCCCGACCAACGTGATTTCCATCACCGACGGTCAGATCTACCTCGAGCCGGACCTCTTCTTCGCCGGTATCCGCCCCGCGGTGAACGTCGGTATCTCCGTGTCCCGCGTGGGTGGCAACGCCCAGCGGAAGGCCATGAAGTCCATCGCCGGCTCGCTACGTCTCGACCTCGCGGCGTTTCGCGATCTCGAAGCCTTCGCCCAGCTGGGCACCGAGCTCGACCCATCCTCCCAGCGCCAGCTGGACCGCGGTAAGCGAATGACCGAGCTCTTGAAGCAGCCGCAGTACTCGCCCTACAACATCAACGACCAGATCCTCAGCATCTTCGCCGGTACCCGCGGGTACCTCGACGATCTGCCGGTGCCCCAGGTGCTGACCTTCGAGGCGGATCTGCTGCAGCACTTCCGGGACGAATTCCCCGAGATCATCGAGGAGCTCGACCGCACCGGCAAGCTCAGCGACGAGCTGACCGAGAAGATTCGCAAGGTGATCAGCGAGTTCAAGGCGCACTTCGTGCGGACTCACCAGGCCGACGACGAAGAGAGCAACGAAGGCTAAGCCATGGCCAATCGCAGAGCCATCGTCAAGCGCCGCAAGGCGGTGCGCAACATCAAGAAGATCACGCGCACCATGCAGCTCATCGCCACCGCCCGTTTTCAGGCAGCGATGAACCGCGCCATGCGCAGCCGGCCCTACACCGACAAGCTCGCCGAGATGGTGGCGGATCTCTCCAGTCTCACCGACGAGGTCCGTCATCCGCTGATGGAGAGTCACGGCGGCGAGGACCGGTCCCTGATGCTGGTGCTGACCAGCAACCGGGGTCTGTGCGGCGGTTATAACGCCAACGTGCTGCGCACCGCCGTCGCCCATCTTCGGGGGCAGCGCAAGAACGGCGTCGAGACCGAGGTCTACATGGTCGGCAAGAAGGGCGCCAGCGCCTTCCGCTTCCAGAAGCGGGAGATGGCGAAGACCTTCTTCGACTTCGACGACAAGCCTCGCTTCGACCAGGTGGAGCCTTTGGCGCAGGACGTCATGGAGCGCTTCACCAAGGGCGAGGTGGGCTCGGTCTACGTCACCTACATGCGCTTCTACTCCGCCGGCCGGCAGGTGCCGGAGGTTTTCCAGCTCCTGCCCTTGGCGCAGGATCTGGTGTCCGGCGACGAGGAGTCCACCGGCCCCCGGGCGGACTATGAGGTGCAGCCCTCCGCCAAGGAGCTGCTCGACGAGCTGCTCCCGGCGACGGTGCGCATGCGCCTGTTCCAAAGCTTCAACGACGCGGCCGTGAGCGAGCAGCTCGCTCGCATGGCGGCGATGAAGGCGGCCACCGAGGCCGCCGAGGAAATGATCGGCAACCTGACGCGGCAGTACAACCGGGCACGCCAAACCCAGATCACCCTGGAGTTGCTCGACATCGTCGGCGGCGCTAACGCGCTGGCCTGATCGGCGCGTTGTTCCCGAATTCGCTGCCCTAGCTAGGTAACCAAGAAACCGGCAAGCACGATAGGAATCGATCCCATGCCAGAGACCAATATCGGCACAGTGACTCAGGTCATCGGCTCCACGCTGGACGCCCAGTTCCCCGAGGACCGCATGCCCGAGATCTACAACGCCCTCAAGGTGCCCGTGCAGCGCACGGTGCTCGGCGAGACCACCACCGAAACCCTGTGGTGCGAGGTGGCTCAGCACCTGGGCGGCGGCCGCGTTCGCGCGGTGGCCCTGGGTTCCACCGACGGCTTGCCCCGCGGCGCCCGGATCGAGGACACCGGAGAGCCGGTGACCGTTCCGGTGGGCGACGAGACCCTCGGCCGCGTTTTCAACATGGTGGGCGAGCCCATCGACGACCGCGGCCCGGTGGGCGCCGAGGAGCGCCGCCCCATCCACCGCGAGGCGCCGGGGCTGGAGGATATCTCCGCCAAGACCGAGCTCTTCGAGACCGGCATCAAGGTCATCGATCTACTCTGCCCGCTGGTGCGTGGTGGCAAGGCAGGCCTCTTCGGTGGTGCCGGCGTCGGCAAGACCGTGATCATTCAGGAGCTCATCGCCCGTCTGGCCCGTTTCCACAGTGGCTACTCCTGCTTCGCCGGCGTCGGCGAGCGGACCCGTGAGGGCAATGACCTGTGGCTCGAGATGCAGGAAGCGAAGATCGGCGACACCGGCAAGTCCGTCAGTGACCAGACCGTGATGGTCTTCGGTCAGATGAACGAGCCGCCGGGGGCCCGTCTGCGCGTGGCGCTGTCGGCGCTGACCATGGCGGAGCACTTCCGCGATCAGACCGGCTCTGACACCTTGCTCTTCGTGGACAACATTTTCCGCTTCTCCCAGGCCGGCTCCGAGGTGTCCGCGCTGCTCGGCCGCATGCCGTCGGCGGTGGGCTACCAGCCGACCCTGGGCACTGAGATGGGTGAGCTCCAGGAGCGCATCACCTCCACCAAAGCCGGTGCGGTGACCAGTATCCAGGCGATTTACGTGCCCGCCGACGACTACACCGACCCGGCGCCGGCTAGCGCTTTCACCCACCTCGACAGCACGGTGAACCTGGAGCGCTCGATCTCCGAGAAGGGCATCTACCCCGCGGTGGACCCCCTGGCCTCGAGCTCCCGCATCGTCGCCCCCGAGTACCTCGGTGAGCGCCACTACAAGGTGGCCCGGCAGGTGCAGCAGATCCTGCAGCGTTACAAGGACTTGCAGGACATCATCGCCATTCTCGGTGTGGACGAGCTGTCCGAGGACGACAAGGTCATCGTGGCCCGGGCGCGGCGCATCGAGCGCTTCCTGTCCCAGGCCTTCTTTGTCGCCGAGCAGTTCACCGGCTTCCCTGGCGTCTACGTCAAGCGCGAGGACACCATCCGCTCCTTCGAGGAGCTGTGTAGCGGCAAGTGGGATCACCTGCCGGAAGGTGCCTTCATGTACGTCGGAACCATCGAGGACGCCGCCAAGCGCGCCGAGGAGATGCAATAAGTCACGATCTCTCCGCTCCCTCCTTGCGGGGGCTCGTGGAGAGCAGTGAGGCCCGGACATGACCAAATCGAAGACCCTTCACTGTAGCGTCGTGACCCCGGAAGGCTCCGTCTTCGACGGGCCTTCGGTGAACGTCGTCTTCCCCGCCTTCGACGGCGAGATGGGAATCCTCCCCAACCATGCCCCTCTGCTCACCAAGCTGGGGGCCGGCGAGCTGCGGGTCGTCGAAGCTGGGGGTGAGGTTCGCCGCTGGTTTGTCGACGGTGGCTTTGCCCAGGTGGTAGAGAACCGCCTGACCGTGCTGACCGAGCAGAGCTGTCCTGTGGAAGAGCTCGACCGCGCCGAGGCGCGGGTGGCGATGGAGAACGCCCAGGCTATGCCCGGCGGCAATCCGGCCAATGTGGAAGCGCGGGAGAAGGCCATGCGCAGCGCCCGCGCTCAGCTGAGGTTGACCTCCTAGCTCCCGCCGCCCCACCCACTGCCGGAATCAACAAGACCGCGCCGACTTCTCGTCGAGCGCGGTCTTTGTTGTTGGGACCTCTCTTGGTGGAGAGGCCCAGTCCTGACGGAGAGCTTTAGCGGGTCCGGCCGTCGCCAGCCTTCACTAAGCGCCGTCCTTCCGCTCCGGCTCTTCCTCCGAAGCCCCCTCCGAAGACTCTTCGGCCTGCGCTGTTCCGGAGGGCTTCTCCTTGCCGGAGCTCTCCTCGCCGGAGCCTTTGTCGTTGGGCTCCTGGTCGTTGGGCTCCGCGGCCTCGGCCTGCTCGGCCTCGGCTCGCTCCTCCGCTGCGGCCTCCTCCTCCAGCTCTGCCAGCAGCCCCTTGAGGCGCTCCTTCACCGGACCGTCCGAGACCAGCAGCGCGATGCGGTCGATGGACTGTTCGTCCTTCAGGTCCACCCGGAAGATCACGTTGTCCCCCCGCCAGCCGGCGAGGAGCAGAACCTGATTGGGGAACTCGTCCAACAAGTCTTCCACCAGTGCCGCGACCCGCTGCTCTTCATAGGGCAGCTCGATGCGCTCAGCGGTGCCGTTTTCCAGCCGCCGGATCCACGCCGGGACCTTGATATCCCGCAGGGCGAGCAGATCCAACCAGGCGCGGGAGCGTCGTCCCAGCTCGTCCGGCGGCCGCTGTAGAGCCACCACCGGGTGCTCGATACCGAATTCGTGGTGTACCAGCTCCGCCACCAGCAGGTTGAGCTCGTCGTTGGTGGTGGCGGCGATGACGATGGAGTCTCGTTCGACCCCGGCCTGCTCGTAGGTGCCGGCGTCCCGGGCGTCGCCCCGCACGGTCTCCATCTCCTTGCGCCGGAAGCGCTCCAGCCGCCAGGAAACCGAGTCCACCACCACCGTGGTGCGCCCGGTTTCCTGCATGAGCTCCGCGATGGTTTCGGCTAGCGGGTTGGCTCCCACCACCACCGCCCGCCGGCGGGAGGCGTCCTGCTTGTAGCCCAGGGCCACCGGCAGCACCAGGGACATCACCGTCGCCCAGGCGCCGGTGCCCAGGATGGCCATGTAGACCAACCCTTCCAGCAGTGAGCCGCCGTCGATGTTGGCGGCGTCCAGCTGGCGGGCGGCCAACGAGGCCACGGCGGCGGCGACGATACCGCGGGGGGCGGTCATGGCCAGGAAGCTTCGTTCCTTGAGGCCCAGCTGCCAGGGCATCACCGACAGGAAGACCGAAGCAGGCCGCACCAGGAAGATCAGCCCGGCGGTGACCAGCAGGCCGGCGCCGCCGAGGTTGATCATCTCTTCCAGATCCAGCTGACCGGAGAGCAGGATGAAGAGAACCGAGATCAGCAGCGTGGTGAGCTGACCCTTGAATGCCTTCAGTGGCCCGAGATCCGGGACCTTGGCGGCGGAAAGAGTAAAGCCCATGACCACCGCCGCCAGGATGCCGCTCTGGTGTGCCTGGCCTTCGGAGATCATGTACACCATCATCAGCAGCGCCAGGATCACCAGATTGCTGAGCTCGGCGTCGAAGAGCCGGCTGCGGGCCACCGTCCGCCCGGCGGCGCCGCCGACGAAGCCCAGGATGCAGCCGGTGGCGGTGACCTTGAGCACCTGGATGCCAATGCCCGAGGGGGCCATGCCCTGGAGCTCGATCCACTGCAGCACCAGGTACGCCAGCAGGGCTCCGATGGCGTCGATGATCAGACCCTCGGAGTGCAGGATGGTCTTCACCGACTGGGGAGCGATGGTGTGGCGCAGCAGGGGGGCGATGACCGTCGGACCGGTGACGGTGACGATGGCTCCGAAAAGAATCGCCGTCGGCCACGGCATGCCGACAACAGAGTGGGCCAGCCAGGCGGACAGCCCGCCGGTGATGGCAACGCCGAAGCTCAGCAGATTGCGCACCGCGCCGCCGACCTTGCGCAGGCGCTCCAGGTCGATGGATAGCCCGCCCTCGAAGAGGATGATGGCGACCCCGAGGTGGATCAGCGGCTCGAGGGTGTCTCCCAAGGCTCCCGGATAGAACCAGCTCAGGCCGGACGGGCCACAGAGCATGCCCAGCAGCAGCAGCGGCAGGATCGCCGGCAGCTTGAGGCGCGAGGCCACGGCCTGGGCCAGGATGCCCAAGGAAATGGCGATGACGACGGTTTGCAGAATCATGGGATGGTCGCGTCCTTGCCTGTCTCAGATAGCGGAAGGGCCTGGGCCCGGGGATCAGAAACTCTGAAAGCTCTAAAGATTCGGGGTTGGGGGGCTGCTAGCTCTTCGTGCCGGTCAGCCGCGGAGAATGGGCAGTCGTTCTTCTTCCTGCGCCTCTTCCCCCGCCCCCTCCGGCGGTAGATCCTGGGGGACGCAGATGTCGCGGGCCAAGATCTCCTCCTGGCGGGTCACCAGGTCCTCGAGAGAGGTTCCCACCAGAATCCCCTCCACGGCCCGTTTGACGTCGAGGAAGACCTCGCGCAGAACGCAGTGCTCGGTGCCCACGTCGATGGTGCACGGCAAGGCCAGGATCTGATCGACAGAAGTCAGCTGCCCTTCCAGTACCAGCAGGATGTCCCGCAAATTGATCTCGCCTGCCCCTCGACCCAGGCTGTGGCCGCCTTGAGGGCCGCGGTGGGAGACCACCAGGCCGTCCTTGGCCAGCAGTGCCAGGATCTGCCGCAGGTACGGCTCCGGGATTCCTTGGTGACGAGCAATCTCATGGCTGGTCACCGGCTGATCCGGCGCATGAGCTGCTAGGTATAGCATCGCGCGGATGCCGTATTCACCCTTCGTCGAGATCTTCATGTGGCCGAAAGATTACCATATGGGTCTTCTTTTGGCGGACTGTGCACCGCCCTCAGGTTCTGCCGGAAAGGCCCGCCTGGCGCCTGGCGCGAGCGGCTCCCAGGGCGCCCAGGCCGGCCGCCAGCGCCAAGAGACCCCAGACCTCAAGCGCGGGTACCTCGACGCTATCCGGTTGCCGCTCCACTGCACCGATATCGATCCTCGGAGTGCCGTCCAGATCTCCGTCAACGACCCGAGGCTGGCCGTAGAAATCGGTACCGCTGACGCCGAGAGGGTCGGCCAGGCCGGCGTCCACCAGCGGCGATGCAGGTAGAGGAGAAAAGTCGCTTCTCAGCATCGGCGGTGCCATCAGGTTTCCCGTTGAGCTGGGCTGCTCCTCGCAGTCCCCCGCCACGATGGGTGCGCCCTCCGCGTGAAGGATGTTGTGGATCAGCTCGGGAAGAATTTGGAGCACGCTGCCGCAATGGATCAGGGATGTTCCTGAGCCTGCGGCCAGGACGTTGTTGACCCAGCGAGTGTGATCCACCCGGCCCCCGATGGCGAAGGCCGAGCCGCTGCCAGCCCGATTGTCGATCAGGGTGTTGTTGGTCATCGTCGCCTGTACGGGTCCCGCAGTCCAGTACAGGGCGCCGCCGGAGACCGCCTCATTGCCGACGAAGATGTTCTGGGTGATCAAGGTAGTGGTCGAGTTCACCAGAGCGAGTGCGCCCCCCGAGCCACCGTCGGCGAAATTCTCCACGAAGAGATTCTTCTCGATCAGCGAGTCTTGGCCGATGTTGAGCTTGACCGCCGCCCCCTCGGAGCCTGCGCCGGTGCGGTTGCCGCGGAACTCGTTGCCCACGATCTCCACGACTGCGCCGAAGCTCCGCACGCCGGCTCCACCGGCTCCCGGGCCGGTGCAGAGATTCTCGTTGTCGAGGATGCGGTTGTCCTCGAAGCGGGGGTACCCGGAGCCTTCCACCCGAGCGCCCGCTCCGATGCAGGCTTGGTTGTCGCGGATGATGTTGCCGCGAATCGTAGGGCCTGCGTTGATGTACAGGCCGCCCCCGTCGCCCTCGCCGATGGCGCCGGTGAGAGTGAAGCCTTCGAGCAAGGCCGTCCGCGTCTCGCCGCTGGCGATGGTCACGATGGGGCCTTCGCCGCTGATTTGAAGCACTGTGACTGCCGGACCGTCCGTCGCCACCACCTCGACATCCTTGCCGAGAAAATCGATGGGGCCGGAGTAAATCCCTGGACGAACGCTCACCCGGTCGCCGCTGTTCGCCGCATCGATGGCGGCCTGCACCGTGGCGAAATCATCCGGCACCACCAGCGTCGCCGCCTCGACATGTGTGCCCAGGAGAGCTATTCCCAGACCGAGCGCTGCCGCTACCCATTGCTTTTTCATTATCGCAGATCCTCAAGAGAAGGGGCGTGGATCGGGTGGTCCCAACCGGGGTGGTCTTTGGGCGAAAGCTCTTTCTGCCAGGACCGTGCACCGAAAGAAGGTGCGATCACTCAGAAAGTATCAGGCGGTGACGCGAAGCGAGGGAGGGGGATTGGTTGGGACGCAGGGATTCGAACCCCGATTCTACGGTCCAGAGCCGCATGTCCTACCATTGAACGACGTCCCAATCGGTCGCCAAGGTTACAAAACGGGCTGGGAGACGTCAAGATCCGGCGTCGTCGGAGGCGCTGGGCAGTTCTTGAGCGCTGCTCCCTGGCCGCAGGATCAGGCTGAAGCGGAACGGAAACCGATGGCGGAGCTCGACGAGGGGCTCTGAATCCTCGATGAGAGCGCGCACCTGCTCCGGGCTCCAAGCGCTGGCGGCGGAGAGGTGGCCGTCGGTGGTGGCGACGGGGCCGGCGCCCCCGAGGCGCAGGCCGATGCCGATGAGGCGGCGTAGCCATCGGGAGGCCCGCAGGTCCACCACCGCGGCGCCGGTGCGGGCGACGCGGCGCATCTCGTCCAGGATGCGGCGGTTGGTGGCGGAGCCAAAATGGTGGAAGAAGAGAGTCGAGAGGGACCAGTCCACGGACCCGTCGGCGAAGGGTAGGGCGTCGGCGGAGGCCACCACTCGGAAGTGCCGGCGATGGGGTTGCTCGGGATGAGCCCGGCGTCCGGCCAGCAGATGGCGGAGCTTGGAGTCGAGGCCTATGACCTGTACGTTCATCCCTGCGGCGCGCGCCTTGTCGGCGAGGACCTGGACTACGTCGCCGCTGCCGGTGCCGACGTCGAGGAGGCGGATGGGAGCTGCGGTGCCCTCCCCGGACGTTTCGCTGCGCCGTCGCCAGGTTTCCCGCAACCGCGGGAGCAGAGTCCGAATCACGGGGCCGTAGCCCAGCAGCCGGCGGTTGACCCGTGCCAGGTCGGCGAGGGCTTGCTCGCTTTCCTCCAGCGTCAGGTCGTCGCCGTCCATCAGCTCCGGCGGCGGGTCCTCCCGCCGGTGCTTGTCTATCCTGGGGCGAAGACTGCCCTGAGCGGGTCGCTGGGGTTGCGGCTTGGAGCTTGAGTTGGGCATGAAAAGAATCGCTGGAGGGCCGTCCGATGGAGCGGTCGATGGCATAATACCCCCGACCTCTCCCATGGGCCTCTACGGTCTTATCGAGCTTCCCACGGCACCGCCGCGAGCAGCTGCCTCGCCGCGGTGCGATCGAAGCCCGCCCCGTACGCCATGAGCTCCTCGTGCCTGCGACCACGAACCAAGATCACTGACGCCGATGAACCAAGCGACTCCAGCTCCGGCCCCCCGCGAGCGCGAAGCGGTGCCGGTGCGCCGGCGGCCCCGATCCCCCCGCGGCGGCCAGCGGGAGCTGGTGGCGACCCTGGTGCCGGTGGGCGGTGCGGTGCTGGCGTTGCTGCTCCTGGCCCGCTGGGGTTCGCTCATCCCGGGCTTCGTGGCTTCTCAAGAGGTCATCGGCTGGTCCGACTGGCTCCTTCTCACCCTGGCCTGCCTCGTCTGTCTGCTGCACCGCCCGTTCTCCAGCTCTTCCCTGGGATTGGGGGCCTTGGTGGTTCCGGCGGCGCTGCTGGAACTGGGGGGAGCGGGGGCGGGAGCGATGGTGGCGGCGGCGGCGCTGCTGGCGGATCTGATTCGCCGCAAGCTGCGCAAGCACTCGCCCATCATCGGTCCCGAACGTCGTCGCCTGGTGCGCTCCCTGGAGAATGCCGGGGCGCTGGTGCTGGCGGTGCTCTTCGCGGCGGTGGCCGGCGCCTTGGCGCTGCCCAATGCTCTGGAAGCGCCCGGGGGCGCGGAAGGGGCGAATCCCTTGCGCCGGCTGGTGGTGGCCGGGGCGGTCTACGGCTTGGCGTTGCTGGCGGTGCAGGCCGCGGACAAGAAGCTTCGCCGGCCTCACCAGCCGGTTCCTTGGGGAGCGCTGCTCAAACCCCAGCTCTTCGATCTGCCGGCGTGGGCGGCGGGGGTGGCGCTGGCGCTGGTGGTCCAGTCCATCGGCTGGCCGGTGGCGGCCTGGCTGCTAGGAGCCTTTGCCCTGCTCTCCCTGGAGATCGCTCGTCACGCTCTGCGCCACGGGATTTCGGAGCAGCGCATCGGTGACCTGGAACGCCTCAGCCGCGCCAGCCGCCGTATCGCCGGTGACGGCCGCGAGCAGGGCCTGGTGTCGGTGGCGGAGCGCATCCGTATCGAGTGCACCAACGTCATCCACTTCCAGTGGTTCCAATTCGAGCTGCTGCAGCGAGACAGCCAGTACAGCAGCTGGTGGGCGGGGCCGGATCGGCGGCTCTACGAAGGGCAGCCGGAACCACCGCCGGTGCCGCCGCCGCTACCGGGGATCCACAAACGTGCCGCCTGGCGGCGTCTGGAGCGCTCGCTGGAGACCGAGGACCAGCTCCTGGGCCGCCTGACCCTGTGGTGTGACCCGCGGCAGCTGGAGAACGATTCCGTCACCCTCCTCGACACTCTCCTGCCCCAGATGGTGGCGTCCCTCCAGCGAGCGGTGCTCGACCGCGAGGCCAAGGAGGATCCCCTCACCGGGCTGGCGGTGCGGCGGGTCCTGGAGGATCGCCTGCTCAAGTCCCACCGCCGTTGCCTCCAGGAGGGCTCCACCATGGCGGTGGTGATGTGTGACCTCGACCATTTCAAGTCCATCAACGACACCTACGGCCATGCCGCCGGTGACCAGGCCCTCATCGCCACTGCCGCCCTGCTCAAGGAAGCGGTGGGAGAGGGGCAGCTGGCGGCGCGCTACGGCGGCGAGGAGTTCACCCTGCTGCTGGAATACACCGACGGCGACGAGGCCCTACAGCTGGCGGAGAGCATCCGGCGCCAGGTCGAAGCTCTGGAGGTAGTGTGGGAGGGGGAGCGGCTGCCTTTGACCATCAGCCTCGGCATCGCGGTCTTTCCGGACCTCCACGCCAAGACGCCGGAGGATCTCGTGGAGCTGGCGGACGAGGCGCTCTACGAGGCCAAGGACCACGGGCGCAACCGTTGCTTGTTGCACCTCGGGCGTGGTCGCTTCCGCACCGTCGACGGTGATACGGTCACCGGCGCCGGCGACAGCGCCCCGGCGAAGCCGCCGCAGCTCTTTGCCTGAGCGGCTCTCCCTCCAAGCGGCTCACCCACTTCTTCATCCCTTAGCGAGCGCACTCCATGGCACGCAAAATCGAGAGCGGAACCTTTCTCAGTCGGGCCATCGAGATGCTCGGCGACGACTTTCCGGTGATCTTGGGCCTGTCCCTGCTCGTCTGGTCCCCGCGTCTGGTGCTGGCGGTGGTCGCCCCCGGACTGGGCTTCGGCGGTGGAGCTGCGGGGCCGGAAGGCCCGGTCGGCGGGGCCGCCGCGGATGTCGGCACCGGCACCTTCTTTGGTTTTCTGCTGACGCTGGCGGCGGCGGTTCTGCTGACCCAGATCCAAACCGCGGTGCTGACCTGGCGCATTGTGCTGCGGGAAGAGTCCGAAGCTGGTGGAGGCCGGCTGTGGAGCGTGCTTCCGGCGGCTTTCGGCACCGCTGTGGTGGTGGCCGTGCTCACCGCCTTCGGCTTTGGCTTCTTCCTGATCCCCGGCTGGGTGGTGATGAGCGCCTTCTTCGTCGCCCTGCCGGCGCAGGTCCTCCAGCGGCTCTCCGTCAGCGAGGCGCTGCGCACCAGCGTTCGCCTCACCGACGGCCACAAGTTGCCCCTGTTCATTCTGGTGCTGATGCTCACGGTGGTGGAGCGACTGCTGGGCATCGGCATCCAATGGGCGGGGCTGCCGGCGCTGCTGGCCACCTTGGGAGCTGTGCTGGTGGCGACCCTGCAAGCGCTGTTGGCCATCGCGGCGTATCAGGAGCTCTCTCGGCTGGCCGCGGGAGAGCCCGCGCGGCCCGAGCCCCAGCCGCCCCCACGCAAGCCTCGCGGTGCCAAGGCCGCCGTGCCGCCGTCGGCGGTCGTTGCAAAGCCTGAGCACGATGAGCCTTCGGCCGGTCCAACTACAGAAGACGAGGAGCGGTGAGCAGTCCGGATCCTGAGCTGGCGGGTTCTGAGCTGGCGGGGAACTGGACCCTCCAGCCGGGGCTGAGCTTCCTCAACCACGGCTCCTTCGGCGCCTGCCCGCGGCCGGTGTTGGATCTTCAGCAGCAACTGCGGGCGGAGCTCGAAGAGCAGCCGGTGGAGTTCTTCGTGCGCCGCCTCCCGGACCGCCTCGACGCTGCCCGAGAGCGGCTGGCGGACTTCCTGGGCGCCGACCCGGAGGACTTGGTGGTAGTGCCCAATGCCACTGCCGGGGTCAACACGGTGCTGCGTTCGCTGCTCGCCGCCTCCGCTTCTGAGCCCACCTGGGAGGCCGGCGACGAGCTGCTCACCACCGACCACGCCTACAACGCTTGCCGCAACGCTCTGGAGTTTGTCGCCCGGGGCGCGGGGGCGCGGGTGAGGGTGGCGACGGTGCCGTTTCCCCTCGAAGATCCCCAGCAAGTGGTCGATACAGTGCTGGGCGCGGTGACCGAGCGGACTCGCCTGGTGTTGCTGGACCACATCACCAGCCCCACGGGCCTGGTCTTTCCCCTCGAGCAGCTGGTGCGGGCCCTCGACGCCCGGGGCATCGACACGTTGGTGGACGGAGCCCACGCTCCGGGCATGCTCGATCTAGATCTCGACGCCCTCGGGGCCGCCTACTACACCGGCAATTGCCACAAATGGCCGTGCGCGCCCAAGGGGGCGGCGTTCCTGCACGTGCGCCGGGATCGCCAAGATGGCATCGAGCCGCTCTCCATCAGCCACGGCGCCAACGTCCGGCGAGCGGGCCGCAGCCGTTTCCACGACGCTTTCGACTGGACCGGCACCGACGATCCGACGGCTTTCCTCTGCGTGCCCAAGGCCCTGGAGACGGTGGCGGCGCTGGTGCCCGGGGGCTGGCCCGAGGTGCGGCGGCGCAACCGCGAGCTGGCTCTCGCCGCTCGTCGTCATCTGTGCGCCGCCCTGGAGGTCGGAGAGCCAAGCCCGGAGTCCATGATCGGGTCGCTGGCGGCGGTGCCGCTGCCGGATCGGCCCCAGGAGGAAGCTTCTGCCGGTGCCCTCTACACCAGTGCGCTGCAGCAAAAGCTCCTACAGGAGCACCACATCGAGGTGCCCATCGTGCCCTGGCCGGCACCGCCGCACCGCCTGGTGCGCATCTCGGCCCAGCTCTACAACACGGAAGAGCAATACCGGCACTTGGCCCGGGCGTTGGTGGAGGAGCTTTCTGAGGAGGCGGGGTCGGTGGAGGGGCGGTAGGCCTCACCCACGCCAGAAGCGCAGGTTGAACAGTGCTGCGATGGCGTAGACCTCCAGCCGTCCGATCCACATCAGCAGCACCATCAGCAGCTTGGCCCAGCCGCTGAAAAAGGCGAAATTCTCCACCGGCCCGACCCGCTCCAGTCCGGGACCCACGTTGCCCAGGGTGGCGATGGCGGCGGTGGCGGCGGTGAGGGGGCTGTGGCCGTCAAAGGTGAGCAGCAGGCTGCCCAGACCCCAGGCGGAGAGAAAGAGGATGAAGAAGCCGGCGACGCTGCGCACCACCGGGTCCGGTACCGCCTTTCCGCCGACGAAGACCGCTACCACGGTGTTGGGGCTGAACATGTAGCGCACCTCCCGCATGGCGGATTTGAGGCCGATGACCATGCGCATCACCTTCATCGAGCCGGAGGTGGAGCCGGCACAGCCGCCGACGAACATCAGCACCACCAGCAGCATGCGCGAGAGATGAGGCCATTGCTCGAAATCGGCGGTGGCGAAGCCGGTGGTGGTGGTGATGGACGCGACCTGGAAGGCCGCGTGGAGGGCGGTGCCGGGGACGTCTTCGGAGGCTCCGGAGGCGAGGATATTCCACGTGATGAGCACCGAGGCGCCGGCGAGGATGAGCAGATAGAGGCGTAGCTCCGCATCCCGCAGCAGGCTCCAGCCGGCGCCGCGGGTGAGCCCGAAGTAGAGTGAGAAATTGGCGCCGGCGGCCACCATGAAGACGATGATGATGATCACCACCCAGGGCCGGTCCCAATAGCCGGCGACGGATTCGTTGAGCGGCGAGAAGCCGCCGGTGGAGAGGGTCGAGAAGGTGTGGGTGAGGGCGTCGTAGAGGCTCAGGCCGGCGAGCCACAGGAGCAGTGTCTCGGCGAGAGTGAAGACCAGATAGATGCGCCAGAGCACGGCGGCGGTGTCGCGGATGCGCGGGGAAAGGGCCTCCGCCGTCGGTCCCGGTACCTCCAGCTTGTAGAGGAAGCGCGCGCCGGGGCCGAGCTCCGGCAGCAAGGCCAGGAAGAGGACGATGATGCCCATCCCGCCGAGCCATTGGGTGAAGCTGCGCCAAAAGAGGATGCCGCGGTCCTGGCTGGCGATGTCCGTGAGCACCGTGGCGCCGGTGGTGGTGAAGCCGGAAGCGGATTCGAAGAGGGCGTCCACCGGCGACGGAATGGCTGCTGAGAGCATGTAGGGCAGGGCCCCCAGGGCCGACGCCACCACCCAGCCACCGACCACGATGAGCACCCCCTCGCGGCGGTAGAGCTCGCCGGCGCCGCGGCCCAGAAAGGCCAGCAAGCCCGCCGTCAGCGCCGTGACCAGCATCGACAGCAGGAAGGCCATGGCGCTCTGGTACTCGCCGTAGAGCAGGCTGCACAGCAGGGGAAGCAGCTCCGCCACCGCCAACACCAAGAGCAGGCGACCGAGGAAGCGCAGCACTGGACGAATCTTCATGGGCGGATCTTCATGGGCGGGTCTTCGTGGGCGAATCTCAAGCGGAGCTCAACGCTGGTCGCGGCCCGGGAAGAGCAGCTGCACCGTCCCCAGCTCTTCCTTGCGGACGAAGAGGATCACCGTGTCCCCGACCTCCAGCCGGTCCTTGCCGTGGGGTACGAAGACTTTGGTGCCGCGCACCACGGCGCCGACGATGAGCCCTCGAGGCGGGCTGATCTCCGCCAGTGTCACCCCCGCCGCCGGGCTCGCCGGGTGCAGTCGCCGTTCCACCACCTGGGCTGCGCCGCGGCGCAACGAGACCAGATTGGGGTTGTAATCGTTGTCGATGTACTCGTGGATGCGCTCGTTGGCCAGGGCTCGGGGAGAGAGGACTTTGAGCAAGCCCAGGCGCCGCCAAAGGTGGGAGGTTTCCGCCCGATGCACCAAGGCGATGACCTGAGGAATGCCCAGCTCCTGGGCCAGCAAATTGGCCATCAGGTTGGTCTCGTCGTGACCCGAGAGGGCGACGAAGAATTGCGCCCGGTCGATGCGCTCCGCCTTGAGCAGGGCGAGATCCGTGGCGTCTCCCTGGAGCACCTCGATCTTGGGGAACTGAGCCGCCAGCTCCTGCGCCCGCTTGCGGTCCTTCTCGATGATTCGCAGGTCGACGTTGAGGACGCTGAGGGATTGGGCCACCAGCACGCTGATGGGGCTGCCGCCGGCGAGGACCACGCTGCCGATCCTCTCCGGCTGGGCTGTGACCATGCGCTCAAAGCGGGAGATGGTTTCCGTCTCGCCGACGATGAGGGCCTTGTCCCCGGGTTGGGCACGGTCGTCGCCGGAGGGGATGATCAGCTCGTCACCGCGGTACAGGGCCACTACCAGGCTCGCCTCCGGTAGCTCCACCTCCTTGAGCGGCTTCTGAGTCAGGGCGGAGTTCTCGTCCAGGCTGATCTTGCGCAGCTGCACCTTGCCGCCGGCGAAATACTCCACCGCCATGGTGCTGTGACCGCGGACGCGGTTGAGGATGCGGGTGGTGGCCAGCAGCTGGGTCGAGAGCAGCAGGTCGATGTCGAAGACATCTTCATAGAGCTTGCGGTGGCCGACCTCGTGGGCGGCGGTCTCCACCCGGGTGGCGCAGCGCTTGGCGCCCAGGCGCTTGGCCAGCAGGGAGGCGGCGAGATTGGCTTCCTCCCGGGAGGACACCGCCATGAAGAGGTCGCAGTGCTCCACCTCCGCGGCCTCCAGCACCTGGACCTCGGCGCCGTTGCCGGGCACCACCCGCACGTCCAGGTTCTCCTCCACCCGATCGCAGGTTTCGGAGTCGAGCTCGATGACCGAGACGTTGTGGCCTTCCTGGGACAGGGATTGGGCGAGCTGGAAGCCCACCTGGCCGGCCCCCATCACCACGTATCTCTTGCGCTCCATGTCTGCTGCCTCTGGTTGCTGAGAAAGCCCTTCTGCTCGGGGGCTGAGTCGTCAAAAGTCTCATAAGCCCTGGACCATGGCAAGTATGAGTCGGCCTTCTCCGTCCACCGCAGGATTTCTCGTCGGACAGAGTAAGTGCAGACTGGACTTGTGAGTTCTCGAAAGCTAAGCTCTGGGGCACATTTCTGGGCTATGACATCACGCGGCGACTTTGGTGGCCCTGACCGCGGGGGCCGGTATGCAAACCCATTGTATGGAGGCACTATGCGAAACCAACGATTCTTGGCGGTAGCGTTCCTCGCTCTGCTGATCTCCGCACCCGCTTTGCTCGCTCAAGGCTTTGGCAGATTGGACGGGCGAGTGGCGAAGGCGGACGGCAAAGGGGTCGGGGGAGTTACCGTGGTCATCGATGAGCTGGGACGGGTGGAGCTCACCGATCAACAAGGAGCGTTTTCCTTTGATCGCGTGGCTGCCGGGACCTACACGGTGACCTTTACCCTCGGTGAGGACTCCATGGTGAAACCTGACGTCAAGGTGGACGCCGGGGCAACCACCACCCTCGACGAAGAGGTGGATTGGTCCATCAGCTTCCTGGAGACCATCACCGTCTACTCCGCCTCCCGGCGCGCCGAGCGCATCGTCGAGGCGCCGGCGGCGGTGACCACCATTCCCCAGGAGACCATTCAGCGGGAGGCGGCCCACGGTCAGCTGCCCAAGTTGCTGGAGAACTCCCCCGGCGCCGAGGCTACCCAGAGCGGCGTCTACGACTTCAACTTCAACGCCCGTGGCTTCAATAGCTCGCTCAACCGGCGCATCCTGGTGCTCATCGACGGCCGCGATCCCTCCTCGCCCTTCCTCGGCTCTCAGGAGTGGTCCACCCGCCAGTTGCATAAGGAACCCATTCGAATCGGCGTAAACTACTGAACAGGAGACACTTCCGCTTCAGTTCCGCTTATCGCCCAACCTCACTCCCGGTGAGGTTAGCTGACTGCGTAG
>JAXHTF010000006.1 GCA_034211275.1 Acidobacteriota bacterium | reverse complement strand
GGCCAGAAAACCGCAGGCGATGCGGGTATCGGCGAGGTTTTCGAACGAAGATTCGGCGGAAAAGGGCCGCTCGCAGCGCGGCTCGACTTTCACCACGGGCTGCTAGCCAGCCCTCTGCAAGCGAGGAATCTCCTTGCTGGGGCGATTGACTGCCAGGTCATGGTTCGCCTGCAGGCTGATCCAAAACTCTGGGGTGGTGTCAAAAGCTTGAGACAGGAGCCAGGCGGTTGCAGGAGTAACACCCCGCTTACCACGAACAATCTCGTTGATTCGCTGTACCGGGACCCCGAGGTGCTCAGCGAGGGCGACCTGGGTTAGCTCTAAAGGTTCCAGAAAGTGCTCCTGAAGAATCTCTCCGGGATGAGTAGGGATTCGGTTCTCGGGTAGCATTGTTCCTACCTTTCAGTCGCGGTGGTAATCGACGATGCGGACGTCGTGAGCATCGGCGCCCTTCCACACGAAGATCAAGCGCCAACGGTTGTTGATTCGAATGCTGTGGAAGCCCTTGAGATCTCCCCTGAGGAGCTCAAGTCGGTTCCCCGGGGGTGAACGAAGGTCCCGCAGGTCGCGAGAGGAGTTCAGCATGTCGAGTTGCTGCAACGCGGCACGGAGTATCTCCGGCGGGTACTGCCGAACCCTGCGGGTCTTCCGATTGTGGAAGAGGTCTTCCGTCGCCTTGTCACCAAAAGAAACAATCACTACTGAGCCACCTCGAAGCAACTATACCGCTAACCGTGATTACGTGCAATCAGGCAAGCGCCGCGGTAAACCGGCGCGCAACCCAGACTGGGTACTCTCTGCTGGCTATCCAGCGCAGACCGAGGTCGCGTAGGCAGATATCAGCCTGCCACATAGGCAGCCTCAAGGTTGGAATCTGGGCGGAGCAGCCCTGCTACCCAGCACACCAAAAAGAAGCCGCCCAGGAAGGCAAAAACCTCCCCGGGCGGCAGTCCTCCAAGACCGACGGGGCGAACACCCCGACGCCCTCAGATCATCTTCAGCACACGCTCGGAGAGACCGGTCTCGCCGAGAACGACGCTGAGGTTGGCGCGGTCGGCCACCTTTCCCAGGACCTCGAGCTCCCTCAGCTTCATCAGCATCGGCTTGGACTCGAAGATCCGGGCGGTGTTGGCCTGGGAGCGCATGGCGACGATCTCTTCAGAAGATAAATATTGACACATAAGAGCTACGAGCTGTATTCTGAACTCTTCGGCATTTTTTGGGTCGGCTCGAAATTCGACCTGATGAGGTTTGCACTTCATCGACATTTTTCGAGCCGACCGACCATCCACAAAGCGTTCCGCTCCGTCCGCTTCCCGAGGAGTAGACGAATGCTGCCAGCCAGTTCAGGAGTTTCTATGCAACACCAAGCTCTACCAACCGGGAGTGTGTATCAGCCATCAGGAAACCTCGGCCTCTCGCCGCTCCTAGCACCTGCCCTGTCGGTAGCTGCCGCAGTCGTTCTCGCTGTCGCGTACGGCTACCTTCTGGTCTACCTCCCGATAGTCGGCTACATCTCGGTGTTCATCCTCGGCGCATTGGCAGCAGCCTTGGGTTATTCAACCGCGTGGGCCTGCAAGATCTCACAATGCCGTAACCCTCTATTCATCAAGGCACTTGGGCTGGTAGTTGGGCTACTGGCCTTTTATTTTTCATGGGCAGCGTTTGAGTACGCTTTGATCGCTCGTTCAACGGCGAACTTCGAGGGGTCACTCGTGGGCCTTTTGCTTTCTCCACTGACGATCAAGGACATTGCTGTGGCCATCAACGCCGAGGGTTGGTACACCCTCAAGAGTTGGACCCCCAAGGGGACAATCCTCTGGATCTTCTGGGGCATTGAAGCTCTGGTCGTGATTGTCGGCACGCCCTGGATCGCATCCAGACTCGCGAGTGACTATGTCTTCTGCGAAAAGTGCAGCTCATGGTGTACGGCGTCCACGAAGCAGAATGCGCCCGGGCTCCAGATGCCCGAGTCAGAACAGCAATTCGCTCGACTCAGGGCTGGAGAGGTCAGCGAGCTGGCACAGCTTGCCTATGCAACGGAATACGACTCGGTCATACTTCGAGTGCACAATTGGCTGTGCTCAGGATGCGGCGAGACAGCGGCTGTGCGGGTGGACGGCGTCAGCTTCGCGGTCGATGACAAAGGGGATAGGAGCGAAACCGTCGACCAGCTAACACCCATCCTGATCACAACTCCCGAAGTGATTCAGAGCCTGGGCAAGGTACCTGAGGCGACCAGCTCTTGATCGGCCTGTGCTGTGCTCCTCAGCCTGCCACCAGCTCCACAAGCCTCAGGAGCGAGGTCTGTCAACGTCCTCATGCGAGGGCGTGACGATGATTCGCTCTACCGGGAAAGGTGCTCCACACTGACTCCTGATGCTACACGAGCCGGCGTCGCACGGGCGACGCTCGATCTCGGAGACTGAGCAGACCAGGCCCACGACTGAGGCTGCACCAAAAAACCGCCCAGGAAGGCAAAAACCTCCCCGGGCGGCAGTCTTCCAAAACCGAAGGGGCGAACACCCCGACGCCCTCAGATCATCTTCAGCACGCGCTCGGAGAGACCAGTCTCGCCGAGGACGACGCTGAGGTTGGCGCGGTCGGCCACCTTTTCCAGGACCTCGAGCTCCCGCAGCTTCATGAGCATGGGATTGGATTCGAAGATCCGGGCGGTGTTGGCCTGGGAGCGCATGGCGGCGGTCTCTTCGCGCCGGGCGATGAGGTTCGCCTCCGCGGCCTTGCGGGCCTCGGTGACCCGGTTCATCAGCACCCGCATCTCACCCGGCAGGATCAGATCGCGGATACCGAAGGCCACCAGCTCCAGACCGAGGGAGGTGATCTTAGGCCGTAGCACCTCCTCCACCTCCCCAGCCAGAGCCTCCCGGTCGTCGAGCAGCTGGTCCAGAGTGCGGGTACCGACGATGGAGCGCAGCGCCAGCTGCGTTTCACGGTACAGCCCCTGATGACCGTCGTTGGACGCCTCGGCGAAACGCCGGGGGTCCTCGACCCGGTAGGTCACCGCGGCGTTGAGCCGCAGGGTCACCTTGTCGGCGGTCATGATTTCCTGACCGGCGACGTCGGCGGTCTGGGCCCGCAGGTCGACGTGCAGCACCCGCAGGAGACCGGCGTCCCGCCACAGCGCGTAGCGGCCGGGCTCCAGGCGCTCGAGGAACCGCCCCTGCCGGTAGAGCAGCGCGGCGGTACCGGCTTCCACCTGGGCCGACTCCAGGACCTTCGCGGAGCCGGGAGCGTTGAGAATGGTGGTCAGCTGCGGGTGCTCGAAGCGCCCGTCCCCGACCTCCACTACCTCGGAGCGCACCTCGTGGAAGACGGTCCAGAAGGCGTGGAGACCGGGACGGAGGATGCCGTGGAAACGGCCGTCCACCCAGATCAACGCCCGCTGGCTGTCCACCAGGTCAAGCACCAACGCCGAGCCCTTCAACAGGCCCCGACGATGGAAGACCGCGAGGTCAGCGTGGCGGAAGGCCACCTCACGGACGGAGACCGTCTCCACCCGCACCCGACGCAGCGGATCGAACATCCAATGAACACCCGGCTCCAGCACCGCTTCGGCAACCCCGTCGCGGAACAGGAGGCCCCGCTCGTGGGTTTGAATCTTGAACCGACGAATCAGCAACATGGTCATACCTCCTTGTGTGTTGCGGCGTGGTTTCAGAGTCCCGGCAGAACCGGGGGCGAGGACATCGTTCGGAGAAGATCCAGCTCAGCCGGTTCCTCTCCACAAACCAACTTCGAACCCATTTGGATCAGCGAAGGAACGTCCGGGGACGACCGCTACGGGCACCACGCTTGGGCCACGGAGCGACGCTTGAGCGACCTCGGGCAGCTCCTTGCCACCGGCGCCGGCGCTCCAGGAACAAAGCCTGGGCGCGGGTCGCCGGTGTCCGGAGCTTCCGAGGAAGCGGTATCCACGCGCTGCAGGGCGGCCTACGGCGCTGCCGGAAAGAGAGCCGAGGCTCGCCTTGCCGGCGGGCGCGGAGGGCGGGGCGGCCCGGAGCCGAAGAACCGGTCCTCCAGACTCGAGCCCGAAGGCCCAAATCCAAGGGAGCCAGTCCGAAGCTTGGGCAGCCCCGCCCACCGCGGCGGTCGTCCCCTTCGATTCGAGTGCGATGGCTGTTGGACAAACAGCGGTCGTGATGCGGGAGTTGAACCCACAACATCCGAAGTAATAGTTCGGTGCTCTAACCAGTTGAGCTAATCACGGTGGGGAATCGAACCCCAGACCTTGCGGTCACAGCGTTTCAAGCTGCGCGAACCCATCGCGTCATATCTCCGGCTTCGAATCCATGAACGGAAAATGCCCTACCGATCACCAACGTGAGGCGAGCATCCCGCTGGCCCGGGGATATCTCTTACGGCTCACCGAAGGGAGCCAGAATCTCGTTTCAATACTTCACTCCAATCCCGTTCAATTCCTTTCAGAAGACACACCTCTCCTGTCGTCACCGAGCCCCCGAGGGATCGATGGAAGCCTGAGCAAAAAAACAGGAGCAAAAACCACAAAAGCCTTCCGGGGCGGGCACCCTGGAAGGCTTCTAGTGACTCACCTGAGAACTGCAGGTGGAGAAATCTATGCTCTAACCTTCAAGGCGCTTTGCTCCTCTGATCCGATCCAAACGCGCAGTCTTGCCGCAGGGTCGGGGGCTGGTCGGGAGTCTGTAATCAAAAGCGCACATGAGTTGTTTCCTTTCGGACAGGAGGCGGAGGATACCAGAAGATTGATCGATGTCAAGGGGTAAAGAAAAAGCGGCCCGTGTCCCGGAGAGACAAAGCCCTAAAGGATGAGGCACAGCGCCGTACCCATCGCCTCGATTTCGGCACCTTGGGAAGTTATACCCGCAGAGGCTCCATATCTTCGGCTACCGCTGCCACAGGCCGACCTGGACATCGCCGAGAATGTAGATCGCCCAGGTACCGGTATCGCCTTGTTGGGTCGGAGGGTACGCGATCATTGCACCAGCTGCTTCCGCGTCCTGGACGGCTCTGGTGATGTCTTCAACCTCCAGATAGGTCCGGATGATCGGCTGCTCGTGCTCGGCCAGCGGTGCGCGCACTCCGATCAAACTCCCATCTGAAGCCTCGGCGACTCGTGCCTGGCCAAGATCGGCCACCGGTGGACCAAAAGACAAACCATGGATCCGCTCCAATGCTTCGAGCTGCGCAGCTACGTCGTGGCACACGATTTCCAGATAGTGGACCCGCATATTCGTCTGTCCTTTCTGGTCCGGCGCCGCCATCGTCTGGCCACCGCCGAGCTGAACTATGGCTGCGATCAAGACGAGACCGCATACTGTGCTTCTTCTCATCGATTTCCTCCCGGCTGAGGGGCAACACGCAGTCTAACCGCTACGGATCAGTGCGAGATCCGAACAATTCCCAAGCCCCGGAGGGGCGGAGGCATCTAGCCCGAGGCGCAAGCCCCCGGGTACGAGATCTTCAGTCCCGATCCCGCCCACCGCGGGCGGCACGGGTCCAGTTGCGGAGGGTGGCGCGGTCTTGGGGGGTCAAGCGGGCTTCGGGGTGGGTGGGGAGGTAGATGGGGAGGGGCATCTCGCCTTCCTCGACCTCTTCCCAGACCTCTTCCAGGATGTGGTTCTGCCGCTTGGCGGAGAGGCGGGACCAGGTGGAGAAGTTGAGCTCTTCGCGGCCCTCCTTCACGTCCCGGGCGACCAGGAATGAGACCGGGGCGACGTAGGAGTACCAGGGCCAGACGGTCTCGTTGGAGTGGCAGTCGTAGCAGGCGCGGCGGAGGATTTCCCGGACCTCCGGCGGCGCCGGGATCTCTCCCTCCACCGGTGGGTTGGTGCGTTCCACCGGGACCACCTGAAGGCCCAGAAAGAGCACCACGAGAGCGATCAGCAGGTAGCGAAAGATTCTTCCCACGGGACAGTTCCTCGTCGTTTGGTTCGTGCGCTCGTTGGCAATCTAAGATTGTTGGCAGCTGGGGCGGTGCCGGGGCGAAGGCTCGCGGCGGCCACCGGGATCCTAAGGTCAGTATACTGCCGGTAAAGACCCTCTAGGGCATCGATCGCCGGCCCCGGCGAGCAGACCAGCGCGGCCGCGACAGCCTTCCAGGGGGCTTTCTGGAGACCGAGCCATGCCCACGTCCCAGCGCTACCCTTGGATCCTCGCCGCCCTCTTCGCAGCGGTTTGGATCGCTCTCGCCATCGATCCCTGGTATCGGGAGGATTGGGCGCTGGAGAATGTGCTGGTGGTGGTGGCGGTGCCCGTGCTGGTGGCACTGTATCGGCGGCAGCGACTTTCGAACCTGTCCTACACCCTGATCTTCCTCTTCCTTTGCCTGCACGAGATCGGCGCCCACCACACCTACGCCGAGGTGCCCTACGACCGCTGGTTCGAGACCCTCACCGGCAGCTCCTTCAACCAGCTGGTGGGCTGGGAGCGCAACAACTTCGACCGGGTCATCCACTTCACCTTCGGCCTGCTGCTGGCGCTGCCGCTGCGGGAGCTCACCGGCCCCACCCTGGGGGGCCGCAAGCCGTGGAGCTGGCTGGTGCCCTTGTGCCTGCTGATCGCCGCTTCGACCCTCTTCGAGCTCATCGAATGGGCCGCCGCCATGATCTTCGGCGGCGACCTGGGAATGGCCTATCTGGGCACCCAGGGCGATATCTGGGACGCCCACAAGGACATGGCTCTGGCCAATGCGGGGGCGGTGTTGGGCTTGATCTTGACCGCTGGCAGGATCGGCAGGACCACCGAGCTTCCGGACGAAGAGGAGCGAGCCGGCTAGCCCGAAGCCTGCTGCAGATTCACCAACGTCCGGTCGTAGAGCTCCAACAACGCCTGCTCGCGGTAGCGGAAGGTGGAGAGAACGGTGCCGAGGTTGCGGTAGTTGGCGGCGATGGCGTCGATGCCCTCTTTGAACAACGCTTCGTAGACCAACTCCCCGGCGCTGGAGGATTGCCAGCGGTAGAGCTCCTGGGCCTGGTATACGCCGGAGAGCTCCACCACCACCGCATAGTCCATGTGGGTGAGGGCGCCGGTGGCGTTGGCGGTGCTCCAGGCGGTCTGCTGCAGCTGAGCCGGATAGATGAAGCCTCGGGGGAAGTTCCGCGGCGAAGGCTCCCAGCCCTCTTCGTGCTCCCCCTGGATCATCGCCAGTAGCTCCTCGTGGTAGGCCAGCGAATCCGCCACCAGCTGGCGGTTTCCCTCCAGCTCCTGGACCATGGTCGCCAACGCCGCCTCGGCCTGCGCCGCATCCGCCCGGCTCTGCCGCCACTCGTTGGCCGCCAACGCCAGCACCACGCCGAGCACCACGAATCCGGCCTCGAAGAGAGCCTCCTGGAGCGCTTCCTTGGTCTTGGTCTTCATGGGCGGATCCTACCGCGGACTCGCCCCACTTCGAGATCGCGCCGGCTAGCAGACCGTGGTAAAAGTCAGACGCCAGCGAGAGCGAGGAATTTTTCGTCGAATCAAGGCCGGAAAACCGCCGCGATGCTGGTATCGGCGAGGTTTTCGAACGAAGATTCGGCGGAAAAGGGCCGCTCGGAGCGCGGCTCGACTTTTACCACGGGGCACTAGGAGCTCGCAGTCCAAACGGGCCGAGGATTCCCCTGCTCGTAAAACGCCTCGGTGAGGGTTCCGGGGCCCAGGGTCAAGAGGGCGAAGCCGTTGAGCACGCGGTTGTCCCAGCGGGGATTATGGTGGGGATTGGGCTTGGGAGTGTGGGCGTAATACTCCACCGAGGGACTCTGCCCCAGATCGTGCTTCTGGCCGTTCTGCCAGAAGTAAGCGTTGCCGAACGGCAGTGCCCCATGCCCCAGGCAGCGAGCCTTGGTGCCGCCCAAGGCGTTCGCCGTATAGACGATGCCATTGTGCACGTGACCCCAATACCAATAATCGGGTCCCTTTCCTCCCAACGCTTCTTTCACATCGTCCCAGAGAGTCGGCTCGGTGCTGGTGATGGGCTGCCCATCGTAGGTCAGGCCGGTGTGGTGGGTCAGAACGATCACCCGCTTGCCCTGGAGATCGAGGCTCTGCACCCACTGCACCTGCTCCGTGTGGTCCGCATCCTGCAGCCGACCTTCCATCACCGCGAAGGAATTCGAATAGTAGGCGGAGTCGAGCCCCAGGATCACCCAATCCTGAAAGCTCAGGGCAAAATAGCTGGTGTTCTTTTGAGCGCCGAAGACCGCAGCTTCCAACCCGTCGTGGAAATAGCCTCGGGCGGCCGAATACATCTCGTGGTTCGAATTGAGGGTGAAGCTATTGCCCGCCTTGCCCCCGCACCACCAAGAATTCACCAGGCGCACAGTCTCCTCGTCGGAAAGGAACGGAACGCCGATCTCCGCGCTCAGCGCTGTCATGGCGAGACTCACCACCCACGGAAGATCGCCGGTACCGGAGTAGTACACGTCGCCAACGTGAATCACCAGATCCGGCTGCGGCGTCAGGGCTTCGATCTGCTGCATGATCTCCGCCGCCGGCCCCTGGGTGCCGCCGTCGTTCCAGGCCCCGGTGCCCCAATCCCCGATCACCGCGATGCGCAGCGCCGAGCCGGAGCCCACCGAGATCTCCGCAGGACTGGTGCCGAAGGGCGCCTTGGGTAGCTCGCTGGTAAGGATGGTCAGCAAATAGAGCACCGTCGAATACAGCCAGCCCTTGTCGAGCTGCTCGAACGTGCCATAGCCGACCAGAGTACCGTCCGGCGCCACCACCCCCGGCCCTTGCCAGATCTTCTCCCACCGCGCGACCTCCTCCGGGGTGATCTGGGTCGGCGGGAAGAGGGAGGCCAGCCAGCGGAAGAAGGGGTCGCTGGGCAAGTCGTTGTGGATCCAATAGAGAACCATCCCGAACTCAACCTCCCCACCCGTTGGCGGAGCCGTATCGTTCATCAAGGCGATGAGCTGCTCTTCGCTCTCGACGAGAAACCTCCCTAAACCCGTGACGGACGTCTTCGCCGCGGGCCGAGCCGCCAGCTGTTGCCGGCCATGTCGGTGAAGCCTTTCGAGAGCCTGTGCCTGCTGCGGAGTGCGGTGAGCCATGGCGTACCTCCTGTGGGGCCGGCGTGCCCCCGATGGCAAAGGCCTCCACGGGCCTCCCACCGGCCACAGATCGTCTTGTCGAAAAAGCTAACTAAGACAATACTGCAGTGCCTGAGAGAAAGCCATTCCCGGAAGGCATCACCGCTTCTCGCGGCTGCCGCCGGAGCGCCCACGGGAAGGGCTGATATGCTCTTCCCTCTGTGCCTGCAAATCCTTCGACAGCCTTCGGCCCCGCCCCGCGGGATCTCTCCGCCATCGCCATCCTGAGCCTGCTGGCCCTGATTGCCCTGCCAGCTCTGGTCGCCGGATGCGGCGAGAACACCTCCCCACCCCCCGAGTATTCGGAGCGCGGCGACCTTTCGAGGCTGGAAGAGCGCGGGCTGCTGCGCATCCTGGTGCCGCCGCGCCGCGCCGACCGGCTGGCCTCCGAAGCCTTCCCCCTCGACCTCGAGCTGCAGGTGGCGAAGGCCTTCGCCGCCCGCCTGGGGCTCGAGCCGGTGATCGTCCAGCGGCCCCGGGACCAGCTGCTGGACGCGCTGGCGGAGGGCCGCGGAGACCTCGTTGCGGCGCGGGTAAAGGTCACCTCCGACCGGCGCGAGCGCTTCTTGTTCTCGATTCCGGTGGATCACGTCCGGGAAGTCCTGGTGCTGCCCGAAGGCTCACCTCCCGTTGAGACCGAGGAAGATCTCGCTCACCTTCTCAACGGCCTGGAGATTACCCTTCCCGCCGACGGCACCTACGGGGACAGCCTCGGCGAGCTGCAGCGGGACGACGGAGGGCCGATCATTCAACGGGCTCCAGAGCATCTGGACGATGAGCAGCTGCTCTACCGCATCGCCCAGGGAAAGCTCGCAGCCACCATCGCCGACGAAGACCTGGTCGAAGCTTTCCAGCGCTACCAAGGCGGGGTCGAGGCCGTCTTCCCCATCACCGAGGACCGCCCCATCGCCTGGGCCCTGCGCCCCAACGGACGGCAGCTGAAGGAAGCCGCGGACCGCTTCCTCCACGAAAGCGCTCTCACCGCCGACCTCGCCGGGCCGCTGCTGGGAGACCTGGAGGAAATCCGCCAGCGGGGAGTGCTCCGCGTCCTCACCCGCAACACACCGGCGACCTATTTCCTCTACCGCGGCGCGCAGATGGGCTTCGAATACGAGCTCGCCCGCCGCTTCGCCCGCTCCCTCGGCGTGCGCCTGCAGATTCGCGTCCAACGCCAGCCGGACCGGCTGATCCCCGCCCTCCGAGCCGGCGAAGGGGATCTCATTGCCGCCTCCTTCGCGGTCAGCCCCAAGCGCCTCCGGCAGGTCGCCTTCAGCCAGCCCTACAACTACGCTAGTGAGTTGGTGGTGGTGCGCACCGGCGACCCTCAGGCGGTCGCGACCCCGGAGGATCTTGCCGGCAGGACGGTGCCGGTGCACGCCGACGGCGCTCACCGCGAGAGCCTCGAAGCCCTGGAGAAAGAGCACGGCTTCGCCGTCGAGGGGCTCCCCCCGGAGGTCGAGACCCTCGAGCTCCTCGACGCCCTCGCCGACGGCACCTACGACCAGGTGGTGGTCAACAGCAACGAGCTGGACATCGAGCTCGCCCACCGCGACGACATCGAATCCGCCTTCCCCCTCGGCCCACCGCGGGAGATCGCCTGGGCGACGCGCCCCGAGGACGAAGAGCTCCGCGCGGCCGTCGACGCCTTCCTCCTTCGCCAGCGCAAGTCGGAGTTTCTCGCCGTGCTCAAGGAGAAGTACTTCGGCGACCGGAACCTCGTCACCGACCGCCTCAACGCGACCCTCGCCGACGCCGGACGGATCAGCCCCTTCGACCCCCTCTTCCAGCAATACGGCGGCGAAGAGGAGTTCGACTGGCGGCTGTTGGCCAGCCAGGCCTACCAAGAATCGCGCTTCGATCCCCAAGCCCGCAGCTGGGCCGGCGCCATCGGCCTGATGCAGATCATGCCCCGCACCGCCCGCCACATGAAGGTCCGAGGCGACCTCCGCGACCCCGCGGTCTCCATCGCCGCCGGCACCCAATATCTCAACTGGCTGATGCAGCGCTTCGAGCCCTCCCTCCCCTTCGCCGAACGCCTGCGCTTCGCCCTCGCCGCCTACAACGCCGGCCACGGCCACGTCCGCGACGGCCGCCGCCTGGCCCGGGAGCTGGGCTACGACCCGGACGTCTGGTTCGATAACGTCGAGAAAGTCATCGTCCTCCTCTCCCAACGCGAATACGCCCGCCGCGCCCGCTACGGCTACTGCCGCTGCCAAGAAACCGTCGACTACGTCCGCCACATCTCCGACCGCTACAGCGCCTACGTGCAGGTCAAAGAGTTGCGGGCGGGACTGCCGGAGGAGGGTGGGGAGGGAGAGCAGGGCGTTGGGGCCTCAGGCGAGTCGGCCTCGGGAGCCGCAGAGACTCGGTAGCTAGGGTTCTCAGAAACGCCACGAGACGCTCCCACTCGAGCCCCTCCGGACCAAGTCCCTTCAGCCCAAGCACCAAAAAAGGCCCTCCAAGGAGGACCTTCGTATCGGACACAAGCTCTTGCTTTTTGGGAGATTGAAATGGTGCCCAGGGGCGGAATCGAACCACCGACACCGCGATTTTCAGTCCTCGAACAGGCGTCTTACACAGATTTCGATCAACTACGACAAGACCTCTTAAGTCTCTCTAATTACTATACTTATGTGCTAGCCTTCGAGCCATGGACAGCGAGCTTGCACCATGGATTTCGGCCTATCCTGGTTGCGTTTTGGTTGCGCACTGGTTGCGCGAGCCTCGATCTCGGACCTGGCCGCTCGACCTGGAGATGCCCCATGAGACTGACCAAGACCGCCCTCGACTCCGCCACCTATGAGGGAGGCACAGACTACCGTTGGGACGACACTCTCCCGGCTTTTGGAGTCCGCATCTACCCGTCGGGCAAGAAGTACTTCCTGGTCTCCTACCGCGTTGGGCGCCGCAAGCGATTCCTCTCCCTGGGCCGCTACGGAGTCCTGACCATCGAGCAGGCCCGTGACCGGGCTCGGAAGGTCCTGGCGGAAGTCACTCTCGGCAACGATCCGGGCCAGGTCCGGCAGGACCAGCGCCGCGCCCCCACCGTGGCTGATCTGGCGGAGCGCTATCTGGAGGAGCACGCCCGGGTCAAGAAGAAGGCCTCCAGCGCTCAGACCGATGAGCGGCTCCTGCGCCTCTATGTCCTCCCGCAGCTCGGCAAGCGCCGGGTCACAGACATCCAATTGGAGCAGATCTCGACCCTGCACTACGAGATGCGCCAAAAGCGAACCCAGGCCAACAGGGTCCTGGCGCTGCTTTCGAAGATGTTCAACCTCGCCGAGCGCTGGGGCCTCCGCCCCCTCAACTCGAATCCCTGCCGCCACGTGGAACGCTACAAGGAACAGAAGCGCGAGCGATTCCTCTCCGCAGCCGAGCTCGGTCGCCTGGGCGAGGCCCTCACCGAGGCCGAGCGCCATGAGACCGAGCATCCCTCAGCCCTCCTCGCCATCCGCCTGCTGATCCTCACCGGCGCTCGCCGCAACGAGATCCTGGAGCTCCAGTGGTCCTTCGTGGATTTCGAGCAGGGCTGTCTGAGGCTGCCGGACTCGAAGACCGGCCAGAAAGTGATTCGCCTCGGCGCCGCCGCATTGCAGCTCTTGGTGGAAGCGCCCCGACGCGAGGACAACCCTTTCGTCTGCGCCGGCTACCGCAAGGGCCAGCGCCTAGTCGGCCTCCAGCGCCCCTGGGACCGCATCCGAACCGCGGCAGGCCTCGAAGACGTCCGCCTCCACGATCTCCGCCACACTCACGCCGCCTTCGCCGCCGGCGCTGGGATTGGCCTGCCCATCATCGGCCGGCTTCTGGGGCATACCCAGCCCGCGACTACGGCGCGGTATGCGCATCTGGCGGATGATCCCCTCAAGGAGGCGGCAGAGAGGGTGTCGGGGGAGTTGGCGGCGGCTTTGAGAGCCTACGAGTAAACGCGTTCATTGCCTTCCGGCTCTCCTGCTTTTCCTCTGAGTATCCCACTCGGTGATCAACTTGTCTTGTTCGGAAAAAGAATTGGGGCCACCTTCACTGCCTTCGTAATAGACTTCCCCTCTATCACTCTAGGACCAATTCGGTCGCTGAATCTCAGCAAAGATAAAGCGCCTGCGATCCTCCCTAAAACTCTTACAATCGACATCAATAAGGAGAACCTGATCTAGGAGATAAAACGTCCCCTAGCGAACCTGCAAGGTCTCTAATAGAGGCTGCCGCACCACCGGTAAGCTGTCCCAGTTCCGCTCTAAATAATTATGATCAATTGTGTCAAGTGCGTTACCTAGCATCACAGGATCACCGAACCAAGGCTCTGCAAAACCCATCTCCCAAGCCTGCTTAGCCTCTTCAGGGGAAAGTATGGTAGCCGGTAGATCTCCAGACCAAAAGGCCCCCGCAGGAGCCAAGTAGAACTCATCATATTTCCTCCCGAGAAGATCTACGTACAAGAAATTAAGCACAACTCTCACGTCAATATTGAATACCCCTCTCTCCCAGAGGGAAGATCTTATCTTCTCGACTTTCGCCGTTCTATTGCGAGAATTCACCTCCTTCATAAAAGCGCAGAAAGTACCAAGTAACCCCCGACCGGCCCCCGTCAGCTGCCTCGACTGAAGATAGTACATAGGAACATAACGTACTTCTTCATTAGGCCTATCATTTCGACTCACCAATAGAAAGCTATGCTGCATTACATTGAGACCTTCGAGAGGCCCAGAATCGTTCCAAAACTCGACACAGTCGTAGTCTCCGAAAGGACAGACTTCTCCACTCTTACACTCTGATCTGTATCTTAACCTGATCTTCGGCTTGATCTGAGCCTCAGCCAGAGCGAGCTGCCTATTCGCAAGCTCACCCTGCTCATCCGCAAGCTGCACCTGGCGCTCAACCAGAAGATTCTGCTCCCGGGCGAGATTAATCGCAAGAGAAGAGACTATGACCGACATAACAGCAAAAGCCACGCTAGAAAGGAGCTGGATAGCGGGTATCCCGCCCCGATGCCTCTCAGCCCATCGCGCGTAGGAAAGCCATCCTCTCTTGGGTAGCTTGATGAACCCCATGAACAAACGAGATAGCCAGCCCAGAGAAACCCTCAACACCCTCCAAATCGTTTTCAATAATCACCTCCCACCGATATCAGAAATTTCTCTTCCTATTCCCACAATACCCCCCAAGACAGATCATCTTGCTCCAGAATAATCCAACAAGGAAGGATCTCTTGCTAGCCATTGCGCCGAGCCTTGCTGCCAAATTGATTCAGAACCATCGTCTCACCACCCAGCACGCGAAGGCACCCGCTCATCCTCTCAGCCAGGCGCATTCTCATCCGAGCCCAGAACCAGGAGATCACGCAACGAGATCGCCAAGCCTACTCTTCAGCCTCGCCCTAAGTAACTCTGCCCCAAAAGCCGGCTCCGTATCCGGCCAGAATCCACCAAACAGGTCAGCAGAGCCTCTCCCAGGATCGATCTCGGCGCTTCTCTCCCAGTGCTGGGAAAGCAACCTGTACAACGAGCTACCATTCCTACTCGCCACTTCCACTGCTAGCTCGAAGGCTCCGATTCCGACAATGCAAAATTGAAAAGGAAACCCCTGAAGTTGGTGCTCAGGATTCATGGCAATCAACATACGAATCAGCTCGCTCATCATCATGACCGAGTCGTTCATAACCACAACACAAATCGGGGAGTTCGACCGCGCGGAATCTAGAGCATCTTGGGCATCAGCATACTCTGGGATGCCACTCAATAAAGCCTCAAATTTCACCGGCAGGCCTTGTAGAGCAGAGTAGGCGACCTTCAGGTTGTCATCAAGAAGATCATCAGACATAACAAACCTCGTTCTCGCCCCAATCCTCTTTCCTTTCGACTCCACAAGTATTAGACCTTCCGCCTGAGCATCAACAATAGTGACATCAGGTCCCCGGAGTTCCTGCTTTCCATAGGCTCGCTCTTCCACCAGCGTGTATCCTGGAAGACGGGCCGAGAGTAGCTTTAGAAGATAAGCCTCTTGAGTCGCCCCGTTCGCGTGCCAGAAATTGTCACCTAGAAGCTCAACCAGGGTGAACTCGACATTGGGAACGAAACTTTTCAAAAGAAACCGGACATTCGGCACGATATAGGTTCCATCGGCCCTCCTAACAAGCGGAAAGCGATCAAGCACGCTCAAATCTCGGCTGTAGTGAGGTGACTGACCCACAGAATAATCCTTCTGCAGCGAGCGAAGCTCCTCAACAGACCGACTGAAGAGAGAAAGATAGGAATCAACCAAGCCTTCCTTATCGCGAAGCATTTCCCGGAGACGACGGGGATTTATCACCAATAGATCGCTGAATCCCCCAGCCTCCAGAGCCGTCATCAGCTGATCAAGTGCTTGCCTTTTCTCATATTGGCTGCAAAAAGCCTCGTGCGGTATGACGGGAAGTGTGCGAGAAAGATTCGCGTAGGCATCCCTATACACCTGAAATATTGCCAAGCAGACCAGACTCAGTTCCGATATCTCAGCACCAAGAACTTCAGGAATCCTATGAGCTACCTCCAAGACGCGCTGTCGTTCTCGACTAGGAAGTAGGCTCTGGTTCTCAAGAGGCAGGAGCTCCCATTTAGCAATTAGTCGACCTGCTGCATTCCAGAAAACCCCCTCCTGGTCAGCAGTCTGATTGCTACCTAGCCTGCACATAGATCGATGGAACTCAAAAGCCGCCGCCGGAGTCCCCTTCGCCTTTTCTGCGCTCTTGAAAACCTCTGGATCATTTTGGACATCAACTAGCAAGTTAAGGAGATCTCGCACCTCTTCCATATGGAGTATTTTATCCACATCATCTCTGGCCCCGGACTTCAGCACAAGATCAACAAGAGCCCTAGTCTTGGCGAAATTGACATAAAGGGCATTGGCACCCTCAGCAAGTGTTGGCCCAAATAGATCATGACAGGAAATGAGGGCACAGAACTTCCAGAGCCAATCTAGGTCGCATGCCTTCAATAGAAATAAGGCTTGCCTCGTAGCTGACTTGGCCCCCTTGAACTGTCTCTCTCTCTTTCGTCTCACTCTTTTCACAGAGCTACCCTGTCACTCCTGCTCAGGACCTATCTTTCTCGTAGTGCCTCATTGTTTTCAAGCCTGAACAAGAATATACCATCAGTAAGCCGTATTTCGGGGCTCTCACGAGTTTGGCACCTCTAGTGAACGACAACCGGATGCTTCAACACCTCCTTCTGAAGGTGCCTCACCGAAGCGGACAGGTACACCGTAGTCGTCTTGATATCCGCGTGCCCCAGCAGCTTCGAGAGGCTGAACAGGTCGCAGCCGCCTTCCAGCATCAGCGTGGCATAGGTGTGCCGGAGCATGTGGGGCGCGAAGTAGATGCCGCTGGCATCTCGGAGCTTCTTCACCAAGCGACGGATTGCCTCGTTGCCGACACCACCTAGGGCCGTAGCTCCGACGAAGAAGTACGGAAGCTGCTGATATCTCGGACTGCGGCGGTGCTTCAGGTACTCGCGCAGGACCAAGGCCAGCTGGGGCGGGATGGCGACCATCCGATCCTTGGCCCCCTTTCCCTCCCTCACCGCGAGGATCCCGTTCTCTAGATCGACGTCACGGAGCTCCAGCTCGCGGAGCTCTCTCTTGCGGATGCCGGTGTAAATGAAGGTCGCCAGAATTGCGTAGGCACGGGCACCTTCGAACTCTGTCTGGAAGGAAAAGTTCCGGGCGAAGCGCAGAAGCTGCTCAGCCTGCTCCCGCGACAGGGACCGCGGAATCTTCTTCGGGATAGAGGGCAGGCTAATTCCCTCCAGCGGATTCGACTCCAGATGCCCCCGGCTCACCAACCACTTGGCGAACAGGATCATGTACTTGATGCGGCCCCGGCTGGTCACCGGTGACCACTGGCACTGCGTCGTCCCGGTCATGATCCAGGACTCCACCTTCGCCAGCGTCACATCGGCGAGGGCCGCTGCGCCGGTGTACTTGACGAAGCTATTGAGGGTGTCGCGGTACCCGCGGACCGTGTAGGGCGACTGGCGCTTCATGACCAGGCAGTGCTGGCAGAAAGCTTCGTGCCAGGTGCGCAATTCAGAGGGCATGGGAAGAGGGGTTAGAGTGACCTCATGACTCGGTCATGTGGTCACCGGGGCCCTGATCTCTTCCCTTGAATCGCCCGGAAAGCCGCTGTTGGAGGGGATTTTGGTCGGGGAGACAGGACTTGAACCTGCGACCACACGACCCCCAGCCAGAACGGACCTGGGCGAAGCCACGAATCAGTAGGCTGGATGCGGGTTTCCGGTGATTTTTGAAAGTGAAGCTCGGCTGGACTTGTGACCACAAGACTCGCCTTGAGTACCTGTAAGGTAGCTTCTCCTCCACCCGCGCGTCAACCAGAAATGCCGGCTCGATGTTGATTTTCTCAAGGCTACCATCTTCTAGCACCTAAGATGCCCTTTTCGGATGCCATCTTCTTGCATTATGATTCCACCTAGTCATGATCAAGCAATTTCTCCGAATTCAAGCACCGGCCCTATTCCAAGATTTCAGTTGGCCTCCTGGCCTCGATGATTTCAGCCGCTACAACCTTATCTACGGATGGAACGGAGCCGGCAAGACCTCTCTAGTCGAGATCATGCGACAGATCGAGACTGGAACTCAGAACCCTAACAGCTCTTTTGAGGTTCAGCTTGAGAACCAGAAGATTAACAGCAGCAATGAGGCTGCGCTGGAGCAGATCCCAATCAAAGTCTTCACCAAGAGCTTCGTCGAGAAGAACGTCTTTAATCCGTCAGGAATGCCCGGGATTGTCTTTCTCGGACAGGAGAACATCGCTGATCAAAAAGAACTGGAAGAGATCTCCAGTCTGCTCAGGGAAGAGCGAAAGAAGCTGATTCAGGCCGAGAATGAAACCAAGACCGCAAACAACGCTTGGGCTAAACACCAGCAGGACACCGCAAAGGCAATCAAAGATCGGCTCCTCGGGAATCCGAGTTACCAACACTACAAGCGAAACGACTACGAACGACGAGCAGACGAACTGTCCAGTAGGCCTATGTCCGAGCTGGTCAGAACTGATGATGAACTAAAGGCGCTTGCCCATACAAAGAATCAGCAACCGCGGCCCGACCTGCACAGCGTTTCAATTCAGGATCCAAACATCTCTTCTATTGAAGAAGCGGCTTCTGAGGTTCTCAGCCGAAGCATAACCCGGCAGTCCATGGAGGCCTTGGAGAGTAATTCAGACTTGCGAAACTGGGTTGACACTGGCCTTCAGCTACATCGTGCCATCCAAGCGGAACAGTGCGGCTTCTGCGGCAACCACTTGGAAGAGGAGCGACTCAAAGCACTTGAAGACTATTTTGCTCAGGGCCACAGACAGCTCACGGAGGACATAGAAAGGCAGCTGGAAGGAATAGCAACCTCTCGCGAGACTCTGGTGAGACATACTCTTCCGACAGAGGGAGAATTGTATCAGGATCACCTTGACTCCTACCGCTCCGCAAGCGCCAAGCTCAAGGAACAAATCGAGGCATACCTTGAGAGGCTAGAGATAATCCAGGCCTGCTTGGAGGAGAAGCGAGCAAATCCTTTTTCGACGCCTGCCATTCCTCCTGCTCACACTCAGCTTGACCTGGCTTCCTCTATTGCGTCTATTAATGCAATTATCTTGAGTCACAACCAGCAGACGAAGTCGCTCCAGGACAGAGCGGATAGCGCTTGCAAAGAGATTGAAGAGCATCACATTGCAGAGGCTGGAGATGAGCGCTCACAGCTCTTGAAGGATCTACAGGCATGCAGAGAGAATGAGAAGACCTCCAGGAAGGCTATCCAGAAGCTTGAAGAGAAGGTCAAGGAGATCAAGAGCCGCGTTGATCCCCATAGCTTCTCAGCCGAACAGCTCACGAAAGACCTTAGAAGGTACTTAGGCCGAGACGAGCTAAGCTTTGAACTTTTCGGGAAAGGATACCAGATAGTTAGGTCGGGTACATCTGTAGCAACGGGTCTTAGTGAAGGTGAGCGCACCGCAATCGCTCTTCTCTATTTCCTCCAGAGTCTCCATGATCAGACCTTCCAGGTCTCGGAGGGTATTGTTGTACTAGATGACCCCGTCTCAAGCCTTGATTCGAATGCGCTCTTCAATGCCTTCAGCTTCATCCGCGCGAAGACAGTAGGGGCGAAGCAGCTTTTCATCTTGACGCACAACTTCACGTTCTTTCGACTCGTTCGCAGGTGGTTCCTGGGAGACAGGAAGAACAGCTCCCTTTACTCCCTGAAGGCTCTTCTTGATTCGAGCGGAGAGCGTAAAGCAGTTCTCCAGCCCCTGGACTACCTACTCAGAACTTTCGAATCTGAATATCACTACTTATTTTCTATAGTGCACTCGGCGGCCCAGGCTGACTCATTGCACGATCAGGAAATTTGTCATCTCCCCAATACTGCGCGCCGCCTTCTAGAGGCATTCATTAGTTTTCACAGACCCACACGCAGGTCTAGCTTCGAAAGAGCAATCGAGGAACTCTCCCATGGCGAGCCAGTTCGGGCAACTAGGATTGTAAGATTCACTCATGCATTCTCTCACAATGAAGATTTCGAGTCCTCGGCCGACCAAGATATGTCTCAGCTCTCAGAAGCTCAGCCGGTCATGGCGGATGTGATGACGCTTATTAAATCAGTAGCCCCGGCGCATTTCAAAGAAATGGAAGCCCTGCTGCGATCTGCCGCACAGTCACACAGTGATCGCTCTGGAGGCTCACAGCGATTGACGGGACTAGCTTGACCATGGTTGATTGGCGATTGCAGTCACCTGCTCAACTCTCTCAGCTTCTGGAGATAGAGCAGCTGGCTTTTCAACCAGCCAGCTCGTCAGCGGTCCGGCTTGGCGGCTGAAGCCTCCTAGCGGCTTCGTCTCAATAAATTCTCGTTTGCTCGAAACTCTCCTTGATGCTCTTCGAGGACAGCGCCACGTAGCTCTGCGTCGTCGCTACGCTGGCATGCCCCATCACCTCCTTGAGCTTGTACACGTTGAAATCCGCCTCGACGAGCTCGCGACCGAAGGTATGGCGGAGCATGTGGGGCGTGAACTTGACGCGAGCCTTGCGGGCGACGCGCTCCAGGATGGCGTAGAGGTTCTTCGCGGTGAGCGGCTTCTCGGAACGCATGCTGGAGAACAGGAACAGCGACTCCCTCTTCTGGCGCCCTTTCTCCTCCAGGTAGCCCAGCAGGATCGGCACCAGCTGGGGATGGAGCGGAATGGTCCGATCCTTCCGAGCTTTGCCGGCGCGGATCGTCATCGTCCCAGCCCGAAAACTGAGATCCGCCACCTCGAGCCGGAGGAGCTCTGCCCGGCGCACACCAGTCATAAGGAACGTCGCCACCATCGCTTCGCTGCGGCAGCGCTGGAGCTCGGTTGGCCAGGAGGCGTGGCGCGCAGCGTAGAGCACCTGACGGGCTTCCCGATGAGAGAGGCACCGCGGCAGGCTTTGAGGGAGCCGCGGCTTCTCGATGGGGGATACGGGATTCTCCGCAAGATAGCCAGCTCGGACGCACCACTCGAAGTAAGCCTTCAGGTACTGGCGATAGAGTCGGAAGGTCCGAGTGCCCCAGCCCTTCTCCATCCGTCCATGCCGCAGGAAGCTCTGGATGAGCGGCGTGGTGAGCTTGGCGAGCCGCTCTGTGCGGCTGAAGGCGGTCAGTCGACCAACGATGGTCACGATGTCGCGAACGGTCCGCGGCTGGAGGCCACGATCAGCGAGAGCGTATTGCCGGAATTCTCGATGGAGAGAAGAAGTCTTCAAGAAGGGAAAGTTAGAGAAGGCCCTCCGCACGCAGCCATTGCAGCTGCCCCAGAGAGAAGTCGCAGGGATCGGTGATCGAGGCAGGGATCTGCACGGCTCCACGGACAGGAGACTGCCAGGATTGCCCCCAGTCGAAGGAGTCGACCACGAGACCAGGATTCTCCTCCGGCGCTCGAAGGAGCAGCTCCTGAGCGGACGCCGTCCCTTGCTGGCCAGCTTCATCGCGATCCAGAAAGAAGCGCAGGCGCTCGACACCAACTTCTTCAGCTAACGTCGCCAGCAGCTCGGCTTGGCGCTCGCTCAGCCGACTGCCGAATAAGGCCACGACGTTCTTGATCCCCGCGGCGTAGAGCTTGGCAACATCGAAGCAGCCCTCGACCACCAGGACATGGCCGGTCTCCGCCGCTTGAGCCCGCGCTTCCGGATTCAAGACCGCGAGATCCACGTTGTAGAGCTCCAAACTCTTGCGGAACCCACCGTATGTCCACCACTTGCCGTCCTGCTCCGCCTGCTCGACGCTGGTAGCGCGTCCCATATGCCCCACGATCACCGGCACCAGGTCGCCGGCGTCGTTCGACCGGAGCGAGCGAATCTGGAAGACCAGCCGCTGGTTCATCGGATCGGGCTTACCACTCTTCCGCGGCGGACGCTCCAAGTACCCAGCACCGAGAATCTCTAACGTCTGCGCAGGAATCCCACGCTCTTCGAAGCTGGGATGCACGGGCGCGAGCTGCGACCTAAGATCCTGCCGGATCGGTGGATTCTCACGGACTTCCTCCTCCGGCTCACTCTCAGCAGCCGCGACTTCCTCGCGCACTCCTTCGACAATGCGACTCACACCATGATCTAGGAGCCAACGTCCGGCGTCGTAGCAGCTCATCCCTGGATGCAGCCGCTGCAAAAGCTCGATTGGCCCACCACCCTGACCGGTAGCGTGGCAGTACCAGCCCCGGGCGTTCATGTGGAACGACGCAGTGTTCTCCTGCGGCCGGAAGGGGCTCTTGCCCCACCAATCCGAGCCTTTGGACTTCTTCGGATCCTTTTGGATCTGGAGGGCGCTGAAGAGGTCACGCCAGTGGGTGTTTTGGCGGAGAGTGGTAAGATCTTTGGGAAGGAGGTTTATATTTAGAGGCATTACAATTCAGGGAAAGAGGCGAACCCCACTTTGCCCTAGTCTCGCTGACTAGTCGAATCAGGAGCCTATTCCTTTGGCTACCGGGCAGCCTCAGTTTCCTGCTACCGGAGAGTCAGTTGAGTCTTCCAGGAAGTATTCCGAAAGAACCTCATGAAGAAACTCATCCCCACACGCACACAGTGGAATAAATGGCATTTGCCTTCCAAAGCCACTTATATTGGATGCATTGCAGGAGTGCTCGGCCCGGCGATCTCTTTGGTCTTGTTTCTCACTGGATCCTGCCCCAATGACTCAGCAAGAAATAGTAGAATGGGCAAGGCAAACTTCGACAAATTGGATGAGGCTTCCGGACCACAAGACAGGGATCTCCGAATATCCTACCTTCGCCTAGATGGCCTACTGCTTCTTGATCGCGCCCTGAAGGGCTATGCATTCTCCGAGAAGGAGGGTTTTCTATTCGAACCATACTGGTTAAAAAATGACATTTTCAAGGATCTAGAAGAGGTCATCAGGTACACCATCAAGGGCGCAACTAAGATGCGCGGAGGCATTAGTGCTCATGCGCCAGAGCATCGGCTACCATATGACGCCATGAATGTTTTCATGGGAAATAAAGGAGAGGAAGAATTCTTTAAAGATATACCAGGAGTCGTCGACAGGGACGAATGGCGACGCTTGCGAGAACCCCTATTCGGATCTTTGAGGCCCCTTAGAGCAGGCCCTCTAATCAAGAACGTAGAGGCATCAACTCTTGAGAAACGCCTGCTTGATAGCCCCTACTGGACTATTGCCCCAGATGATCGCGCCCAGATTCTCAAGCAGCCCCTTAGACCCTTCGACTTCTATTTTCTTGGCACCCTAAGCCCAGAAGAAGCAACTCAATACCTTAACGACCCTCTTACCCGCGCTCTCTTGTCAGTGGATTCCCCGCCAAAAGATCTTTTTCTGGCTCGCTTCTCAGAGAGCTGGGGCACTTACTCGGGGCATATACTCCAGCGCGAGGTCTCCCTGCTTTCTCTAGATATAGAAAACGTGAGCGATCAGCCAGTGGCAATTGAGCGACTTCTGTCAAGATCTATATCAAGAAAGGCATTCACGCTAACAAGCCCAGAAGAACAAACCGACGCCTTCGAGGCAAGCGACCCTGATCCCCAGAAAGTACCCTTGGAAGAGCTGCTCCCAGGAGAACACCTTCTCGTGCCCCTCCAAATCGAGTTCAGACTAGGATCGAATGGTAGATATGGAGATCGGGGTGCAGAGAACATACTCTTGGAGCGGGATCTCCCACAGAGATGGTGGGCTGAGTACCCAGGCGACGCAGTTGGGATACAGTTTCTACTCGGAATCGATCAAAACCGAGAGGCCATCCTCAAGTCTCGAGAAGTCTCGAAGGAGCTACTGGACCAGAAGGCCTTCTTCAAGAACATCACGGACAGCTACATTCTAGGGTCCTCCTGGCGCGTTGACCATATAGTAGCAAGCTTTGGAAAAGCCCGCTCTTCTCTTTCTGTCCGTCGCTTCGACCCAACCAATGTCCTTGTTCGGGGAGGCTTTGCAAAAGGTTCCTGCCCGATCCTCTATGCCACCAAGAACGCAAAAAGAGTTCGGTTGCGACCAGTTTTCCCAGAGGCTGTAACCCGGACGTTTCAGATGACGGACTCAATCACCCTCCCACTGGGAGTAACGGAATTCACTCTCTCAGAAGAAGAAGATGAAGTCTCCTTCTTGGATTATCTAGCAATCTGCACTGACTGCTCTCAGCCAACCGACTCCGCAGTTCCCCTATCCGAACTCAGTGAGTTACACCGTATCGACGGCCACTACCTCACTCTCCGAAAGGGAGAGGAAGTCACCTTCCAAGTACCCAAGGACTTAGCCCTGCCCGAGGATGGAAAAAGCGGGCACACACTGCTCATATCAGGATACTATATTCCTTATAACCTCATGCCTGACATCAAACCTCAATAGCAGTGACTATACTGCGTCAAAGCGCGTCCAAACGTGCCGCAAAAGCCCACCGACGACCGCAGAGCTTTGGCATCCCTCAAGCGCCCCCATTAGCCAATGGTAGATGAAAATACAAGGATGGGATCTTCCAATTCCTCGCTTACAGTACCTACACAAAGCTCAGCCAAAAACAACACATAGGCTTCTAATCAGAGGAATCAGAGTCAAGTGCCACAATCCTAAGAATCATTACAGTTGGCCCCAGAACGCCATTCAATACAGCCTCGATCCAAGACCTACGGAGGTAAAGAAAAATCTTTACCTTCAAAGGAGGGTCCTCACCTCCTTCTAGACCAGACAGTCGAAGAATTAGCAGCCTCGCCATACCTACCAAGGCCAGTCCAACGAGCAACGTGAGGCTCAAGGGTGGGGTCGAAGTGAGCACTCCAGCCTCAGCTAGTACCGATAAGAGTACGCAGTCGAAGAGTGCAAAGCCAACCCCGACCCCATGGGAAAACAGGCCTACGGAGTCAAAGGGATCCCGTAGCGCGGTGCGGAAGGAGCTGATGAGTGCCGTGCCTGGTAAGCACACCGGCAAGAGTAGAAGGAGTGCTACCGAGACTCGAAGCGCAAACTTGCCAAGGGGTATAAAAACATACTTTGCCAAGAATTTTGAAATTGGGGCCAGAATGGTCTCTACTAGCCATCTAACTGGCGTCAGAAGCCAGATCACGACATCCCTAAGACCGTTCTCCCAAAGCCATATCAGTGGCGTCGCAAGCCACTGCAGCACTGGCCCAACTATGTGCTCAAGTATCCAGACTACAGGAACTAGAATCACTCCGAGAACGACGAACAGGAAGAGTAAAATTCTCAAGGCCAACCAGCCCAAGGCGCCTGCCACAGCAGTCGCGGGCACGGCCAGGAACCCCAGAGCCAAACCCTGGAGAAAAGACGACTTACACCCACTTTTACTCGGAGCAGACAACCACGTAGAGAATACAAGAGCCGCCAGTATCAGTAGAAAGCCCGTGTACCCTACCTCAGTAGCGGCGAGTAGGTCTGGCTCCCAAAGAAAATCTAGCTTTTGAAGCCGCAACGACGGAGGCACCCAATGCTGCAGCAGCGGCCCAAACTGATTCAGTATAAGAACAACACCAAGTAACCCACTAAATGCAATGAGGATCCCCAATTTTGCAAAGCTAAGACCTTGACTCATATTGGATCCCATATGAGCCATTAGAAGTAGGGCTACTAAGAGAGCGGCAATGTTGAGCCAGGTGCCTGAGAACGGCTCTCCATTCACAACCGCTTCTTCGGATCCAAGTTGCTGAGACGGGGGGTCAGAAGGAGAAGTATAAGCACCGTGCACCCAACCAGAAGCTTGACCTTCCACCGTCAGAACTTCTAGCCATTCTCCTTGCGCCCCGGTAACCTCTAGAACACGGCCTGGCTCCAGGGTCTCAATAACTCTGCACCCGTCTACACTTGGACATACGCGCAGGTTGAGACGGCTTGTAGGGACAACGAAATCTGTCTCACTCGCTTGAAGACCTGTCCCATGGATCGAAAAGAGCCCGAGCAGGAAAAGAACCTGAGCCAAGAGGCTTCGACCTGGCACAATCATCACTTCGGTCCTTAGATATGTCCATAATTCCGCTCGCTCGCCGCTACAACCGCAGCCTCGGCGTGCAAGACTCGCCTGAGTTACGGACCCGAGCACTTTCAAAGTGCTGCTAAGACCTTAGCAGTCCTGCGAACAGGACGTAGCAGGCGCAAAATAGGCACGTAGCTCGCTATTTAGACCAATTACGCTATAGTTTCATGGTCTGCGAGCAGGCGCAAGGACTTAATACCTCAGGTGAAGCTACATCTTGGGGGCGACCCGCCTAACAGAGCCATTGAGTTCCCAGCACCAAACAGTCAGGACATCTTCCGTTCGGGCCACCCCAATGATAATCGGCAATATATGGAGCGAACTGCAGTATTGGCCAAAAGGCCGCCTCGTGACGCGTCAATACTTTCAAGAGTCTCATTTCTTGGACGAGGCAAGCCTGAGAGCAGCAACACTGGAGATGAGCCTAGCAACCAGCCTCCTACCAAAGGGATTACTCTAGGAAGGATTTAGATGTTGACGGAACTCCAAGCCCTCTCAGACTGGGTCGGATGGCCTCCTGTCGTAGCACTGCTGCTGCTAGCCGGATCGGCTGTAATCTTTCTTCTAAAACATAGGATAGAAGCCCTTCGGAATCAGCTTGCAGGCTTGGCTAGCAAATCAACTTCAGTGGCAGATCTAGACACGGAAGCATTGATTCAGATCACATCTCCTCGACCAGGCGAAAAGGTACATCGCTCTTTCCGAGTCCACGGGACTTTTCAGCACCTCCCTAAAGACCTCCAGCTTTGGGTATGTACCGTAGAAGGAGACGGCAGTCAGCGAATCTACTGGCCACAGCAGCCCGCGGCGAGCATCAGTCGCCAGACGAAATCTTGGCGAGCTCAAGTGAACTGGCTCGAAGGCAAGCCCGGCGAGACTAAGGAAATCGCAATTTGTATTGTCGGCCCAAACGGGGAGACCTTGTTCGAATACTATGTTCGAGCCGGACTTCAGAGCGAATCGTGGCCTGGGATTTTGCATCTCCCGGGCGATATATCTGAATGCGCGACACAGCAGGTGATCATAGATAGCGAGAGGACGACCTGATCTCTCGGCAAAGAAGAGAGGTTCACCTATAGCGGGCTTTTAGATGACTCCGTAGAAACCAGGCAATAGGTAAGTTGGGGGCACAGCCGCGCGACCGGGCAAGCCAGGAACCGCACATGGTGCGCCCGGCTTCGCGGTGGCCCCTCCGCTTGCAAGGCTCGGGAGGGGGCAAGATTGCAATTCGGCTTCCGGACAGAGTCCGCTGCCAATTGCCCGGCCGCAGGGCGCCCTAATCTTGCGAGGGGGACGGCCCCCTCGACCCCCGGCGCGGTGCAGCCAGAAAGTCTGGATTTTTAACAAATCCTTAATACTTCGGGGCGTAGACTGATCTCTGCGGCTTCGTGCTCCCGGAGAGTCAGCGCCGGCAAGGCAACAGCAGTACTGGCGTGTCGCCCTTGAGCGCTCTGCGCGCAGGCGCGTGACCACGGACGGCCTTTCCTTCGAGGAAGAACCCCCCGAGTTCATGGTCTCGGCTGCCGAATCCACCGGTTTTGCGGTCATCAGGGGATACGGTGCTGGCATTGCCCTTTCACCCCCTTCCCCATGGCCTTGCACGGCACCTACACGCACCGCGTCACCTGCAACCTTTACCCCCACCAGCACGAGCTGCTGCTCACCACCGCCCGGAGCTTCGGCGCAAAGCTCGCGCCCTTCCTACGGGATGCGGCCATCGCCTACTGCCAGCGACGCACGATGCTGCCGGACTCTCTCCAGAAGCACCTGGGGCAGATGATCCAGGAGATTCGTCGCGTCGGCACCAACCTCAACCAGATGGCGGCGCATGCCAACTCCTTCCAGCGGGTCACCCACCAAGACCTGCGCAACGCTGGCAAGCTCGTGCTCACGCTGGAGCGCGTGGTCGGCGTGCTCCAGAAGACCCTCGAGGAACTTCCCAGCGATAGCCAGGCTCATGATCATCAAGTCGATGGCGCGTAAGAGCATCAGCTTCGGCCAGCTGCTGAGCTACATCGACCGGCCCCAAGAAGCCAGCACTCCACTCCTCCACAACTTCGGAGGACACGGTTCACCCGAAGCGATCCGGCGGGAGTTCCTGCACAACGCCCATCTCCTGCCACCGCGCAAGAACGGGAACGTGCTCTACCACGAGGTGCTGAGCTTTGCACCGGGGGATCGAGATCAGCTCGCCCCTGAGGATCTGACAGACCTGACCCGCCGGTACCTGGAGCTGCGGGCTCCGTACGCCCTGGCCTACGGTCGCGCTCACTTCGATGCGGACAACCCGCACGTTCACCTGGTGATCTCCGCCAACAACGTCGGCAGCTCGCAGCGCCTGCGGTTGTCGAGACGAGAGTTCCGCCAGGTACAACAGCAGCTGGAGCAGTACCAGAAGCAGCGCTATCCGCAGCTGAGCCACTCCCTGGCGCAAGGACCCCGTTCGCGAAGCAAGCAACACGAGACGCGGGCAGAACAAGAGCGTCGCCGGCGTGGAGAGCGAGCGCCCAGTCGCAAGCAAGTCCTATGTGAACTGATCCAGCAGGAGCTCAGCCGGTCATGGTCGGGCGCCGAGTGCTACCAGCGCCTCCTTCAGCAGGGCCTCCGCCTCTACCAGCGGGGCAAGACCATCGGCGTCGAGGATCTGCGCAGTGGTCGACGCTATCGGCTGACGACGCTGGGGCTCGCCGAGACCTTTGAGCGCGCGCGTCAGGCCTGGCGGCTTGCGCCGGAGCTTCCCAATTCCTCGCTCGACCGCTCCCGTGCGCCTCCAGCCAAAAAGCCCCAATCTCGCGACCGGGAGCGCTGATTCTCTCCCGTTCTTCTTACCCTCTCACCCTTCCTCACATGTCCCTCGCTTCTCTCGACTCCCACCATCCTCATCTCAGCGCAGCTGCCAACGAAGCTATCGACACAGCCTGCGCCCGCCAGCTCGAACTCATCGAATACCGCCTCCGTCACGATCCCCGCGCCACGCTCGAAGAGTGCCGCGAAGCCCTGGAAGACTGGGCGCTCGACGAGTGCCTGGTCATCGACCTCGACCTCGACGAGCAGCTCACCATTCTGGAGGAATACGGCGACGACTACGGCCTGGACCTCAACGGCCTCACTCTCGACAACCTCCGCACTCGCATCGAGTCCCTCAGCGCCCTGGTGATCAGCTACCTGGGCGAAGCACGTGCCCGGAGCGCCCTCCAAGTAGTTGAAGATCTCCTCGACGATCTCGATCTTCCTTTGAGCGCTCTTCTCCCCGACAACCCGTACTCCAGCTTCGCGCACCACGCCGAACGGGATGAGCCGCCGTGGCAGGTGTATGAGTATCGGCAGGTCGAAGGCGAGCTGGATGTGGATCTGTATGAGTTGACAGTGGCGGGAGTGAGGCTCTGGGTGCGCAAGGAGCTCCACTCTGAAGAGAAATGACGCCTGCTGCGGTACAGAGAGAAACTCTTGAGCCTCGGATCGGAAGCCCTTCAATACGAGCTCCAGACCCACCCGATGCTCAAGATCATCACTCTCTCAAAGCGCCACCCTTGCCACAGTCACCTTTCAGAATCTTTTGTGTTACGATCCCTTCACTAACTAGCGACATCACTGTGCCATCGGCTTCAGCACGAGTGGCGAATATCCACTTATTGGAATATCTAAGCGAGTAGCGCCCAATGCCCAAGCAAGAAGATCGAGCAGCTTCGAAAGCAGAGATTGACCAGCTCACCTTCTTAGCTGGCCTCGCGATGGCCGGACTCCTAGCCAGAGAAGTAGAACCCGGAACCTATTTAGATGGACCGGAGTGCGTAGCGCAACGGGCACTTGCTCAGGCAAAGTCCCTCGCCAAGCTCCTTAACGCCCAGGAAAGAAAATAACCTTGACAATCAGAGAGTCGCTTCCGTACTCTAAGCTCTTCGCTATTTTACCCAAATGAAATATGTCAACATCGGAACTCCCCGAGGCTGTCGCCCCGGGCCCACAGGAGCACAACGCCCTTCCCCTGCTCGCGCACCCTGCACACAATGCGCTAGAGGAACTTGATCGCCTCACCTACCTGCGGGATCAGCTTCAGTTGCTTCTAGAGCAAGTATCAGAACGTCGCCAAGAGGTTCGCAGACTCTTGGAATCCACTCCTGAGCCCGTCCAAGTATGGAGCGACAAACACATTGCTCTGTCTTTGTTCAAGACTGGACTTTTTGATCGTCAGGGCCTTGCTCAGATCTCATGCAAGCTCGAGTTTCACCCTCCTCTAAGCGCCGAAACTCTTTACTGGACAGGCTTCACTGAAGAGCAGCTACTCCACAGCAAGAACTTTGAACTTGTCGGCACCCTACTCGAGAAGCTTGTACCCCATCTCAGTGAAAGTAGAAGTGAAGATGAGCCGGCACTTTCGACCAGTATGCAAGCAGCACTACCAGCGCTCAGATCTATCTATAACGCCATCAAGGAGACGAATAATCTAAGAGAACGGTACTACAAAGGTGAAAAACTGGAGGTTCTCCGTGAACTAGATGCGTCAGAGAAACACCGACTTCTCCTGAATATTCTTGACTTAAAAAGCGAGAAGCTTTTCTGGGCTCGCGAAGAGCTACTCAAACTGCGAAGTAGCCTGAAAGCTCTCGGGGACTTGTCTCCAGAGGATGAGGAACTCTTAAACAGGCTTGTAGGCAAACTGATGTGCTCAAACTCAGAGTAACCTCGAAGACCGCAAAAAAGAACAGAACCCGTTAGGCAGGAGAGCTAAGGAACGATGATCTACGGTGACTTGATTAAGATCCAAGGGAACCAGCTCCTCATAGAGGATTACCTTCTTCGCCCACTCGGCATTGAGACTGGAGGCCAAGTCTACTGCCTGTATTACCCTCCTCGAAGAGACGAAAGCGGCGACATCTTAGAAGACTACAAAACCTTCCCTAACCGACACGACATAATAGTAAGCCCATTCCGCACAGAACTTTGGCCTTACTTAGTAAGGTTCAATGTCAACATGAGCCATCGCCCCGGATCTCTCCAGAGGATTACGGAGATTCTAACAAGCGAAGATGTCGGAATGAACATTCTAACTACGAACGTTGTCCGAAGCGGACATCGCTCTGCGCTCTGGAATATCATCCTAGACTGCCAGAAAGTGCGAGAAACAGCGGACGCTAGCCTCAAAACTGCCGAGAGCCGCTCAAGAGAAGCGGCAGACTACGCCAAAAATCGAATTCTTGTAGCTAACCATGAAGCAAGAAATAAGTTTTTATTTCCACCAGACAGAGACCATCCTGACCTTAAACGAGTCAGCTATCGGCACCTTCGAGACTACTACCGCTACAAGACCTACACTAGAGAAATCCAAGAGTTCGACGAGTGGGGGCACGCGAACAGCCCAGAAGAAAGGGAACGGAGAGCACGAGATAAATTTATCGAGGGTGAATGCGTAGCCCGTGGCATATCAATTACGAAGACATCTCTCTGGAGAGACATCGTACTGAATATCTGCGGCGCCCCTTGCTACAACGAAACGATCTATGCCCTTGCATCAATAGATATTCATAGCCATATTCTTCGAATTTCGATTTTACCCCCGGGGCAGCTCCACAGGTTCCGAGGCGTACAATTCTCCTATACGTTCGTCAACGAACCTGAAGGCGCTCACACCACTCGTGGATTGCTTCACGACATTACAAAATGCTTTGGAGAGATCGACATATGGAGAGTCGGCAACACAACGAAGATTCACTCTGACGAGCAAGAGCATGGATTCATGAACTTCTTCCTCGAGGCTCCTGAGGACTCCAGCCACGAAGAGTCCAGCAAACGTTTCAAAGAGCTCGCAGATTGTCTCGAGCGCGAGCGAAGTAATCCAAAGGTGAGCAAAGAGCAAACCAGAGTAGTCGGCCCTCTTCGAGTCCCCGAATGGGTTTCTAAGTTTCCACCACAGCTGTCATCTGACAGCAACCAACCAAGAGAGGAAATCGGCGCAATGAGGGGTAAATACGAAGGCGACACTTTCCACGCAAAGACGATAATCGTTTACAAAGGCGACAACATTCGAGGAGAAATCACCCTTGAGAAGGTGGAGTTCCTCTTGACTGATATCCAGGACCTAAAGACCTGGATTGGAAGATGGCATGACAGTAAGCCTAGCGAGCAGTCTAGGCAAGCGCTCACCGAGGCTAAGGGGCTCGAAGAGGAGGTCAAGAAGAAGGAGATGGACTGGAATCGAGTACAGCAGATTCTTGCTCTCCTCGGACAGCTCAAGGACACGGCAGGGGATTTTGCCGGACCGATAGCTATCGCCCTGGAACGCTTCAAAGAAATGCTCTCAAGGGCACTCTGACCGGACTGAACTCGAACGAGCCGGCCGTAGTCTAGATTTGTATCGGCCTCTCCTTCCCCGCCAACAACACCGCCTCTCCCCAACGCATCCTCCGCACCTGATCCGCCGTCATCAGCGGCACCGCCACCGTCCGAGCGCGATCACTGATCCCGCCGAAGACGGTGTCGTATTCGGTGCGCTTGCCGAGGGCGCGCTCGACATACTCAGCCGTTTCCAAGTCGAGCCCACCGTAGAAGAGCTTATTGGCGCAGCCGCCGGAGAAGATGGTGCGGGCTTCGTCGGGGCCGTAGATGGCACGGAGTTGGGACAGATCCTGGAGGATCAGGCTGATGGAGCACCGTCGCTTGCGCAGGGTGGTGATGACGCTAGCGAAGTTGTGAACGTAGCCGAGGTTCCCGAACTCATCGAGGAGGAAATAGACCGGCTCTTCCTCAGGTGCGTGCCCGCTGACCAGGCAGCGGTTGAAGCAAGCGGAGTAGAAGAGGTTGAGCAGGGGACCGAAGTAGCGGATCTGGTGCTCTGGCACGATGAGGTAGATAGCCGTGCGCTGCTGCCGAAGCGCCGCCAGGTCGATGGTGTGCTCGCTGGTGAGGGCGCAGATATCCGGATCGCTCCACAGCTCCAGCGCAGCCCGGGCGCTGGAAGTGATCGAGGCGGCCACTTTCGGATCCTGCCCGCGGAAGGCTTGGTACTCGCTCCAGACCCGCTTCTCCATCGCCAGGTACCGGGCCATGAAGCGCTCGAAGTCTTGACCCTCCGCCGCACCACACTGGTTCAAGAGATCCCGTAGATGTCCGAGCGTGTGGCGTCGACGGTCTTCGACGTTGCGGAGAGCGGTGAGCAACACGAAAAGCAGGTTAATCGCCGAGGTCGTCCAGAACGGATCGGAGGAGCGCCCCTGCGTGGCCATACCAAGCTGCGTCGCCAGCTGGCGGAGCTCTTGGGGTGATTGCCAGTACATCAGAGGATTGAAGCGGGCACTCTCCCCGAGCTTCGCCGGCTGGAGCACCTGGATCCCGAACCCGCGGGCTCGCAGCGGCTCCGCAGTGTGCTGGTGGATCTCTCCGGAGGGATCGGTCACCACCACCGAGCCCTCGACCTGCAACACGTTGGGAATCACATACCGCGTGGTCTTCCCTGATCCCGTCGGCGCCACCAGCGCCAGATTCTTGAACGAGTCCTGCCGGCTGAGCCGCTGATTCCGGCCGAGCACCAGCCCATGGTGCCGCGGATGCAGAAACCGCCGGCGCTCCCACCAGCGCATGAAGCGGGCGTCGCCGTGGATGTGCGAGCGGAAGATCCCGAAGAGCCAGCGAAAGGGAGTGCCCAGGAAACTGGCCAAGCGGAGGGGAAGGCGGAAGCGCAGAGCAAAGAGATTAGAGTGAGAGCAGACTACTCCACCATCTCAGCGAAACGAGCATATCCGGCGGCGCTCGCAGCAGTCAGACGGCGATTCAGAGAAGCTCAGACCCGGAACTCATCCAGCGACCGCCCAGCCTCCAGCTCCAGCCGCAACCAACGCGCCATGCTGCCCCGCCCGGCCCAGGTCTCTCCGGTCTCGGGATGGCGGTACTTCGGCTTCGCGGCCTTCGATTTCGGCGGCGGCGACTTGCGCTTGCGCCGAGGTCCCGTGACCCATGCGCGCTTGAGCAAAGACATCCAGCGCCCTCCGCGCCCCAGAATGAGGTGATCGACCAGCTTGAGCCCAACGATATCCGCCGACTGCGCCAGGCGGCGGGTGAAGGCGATGTCGGCGGCGCTGGCGGCGGGATTCCCACTGGGGTGCGTGTGGAAGATCACCACGCTGGCCGCACCCTGCAGTAGCCCTTTGCGGAGGATTGGTCCCGGTTCAACACTGGTACGGTTCTGCGTCCCGCGGAAGATCTCCGTCTCGCTGAGTAGCCGGTGGCGAGCGTCCAAATACAAAGCGCCGAGGACTTCCTGATCTCGGTACCCGTAGCGGAGGTCGAGATAGGTCGTGAGCGCCCGGGGCTTCGAAAGTGGTCTGCGTTTGGGGATGCGCCGTTCGGCAAGGCGTCTGCCCAGCTCAAGGGTCGCCGCCACGACACCAGCTTCAGCGGGCTGGAGATCTGGTCGTTCGTGCACCGCTGAATCGGCCAGAACCAGCTCGGACCAGGCGTCTGGTCCCGCCAGCAGGTGCTCAGCGACCTGCTCCGGCATCTCCGACCGGTGGCCGAGAATCACGCTCAGGAGCTCTATATCGGAAAGTGCCCGCGGGCCTGAAGTCAACAGACGATCCGAGGCTTCGCTTACCGACATCCTGTGCTTCTCCTTCCAGCAGAGTGCGCCGCTCGTCGCGACCCCATGGGCGGCTTGTCGAGCGAGGGGTCGGGGGACTGGCATCGGCGACGAAAGCGCCGTACCTAGGCATTCAGCTCTGAAAGGATATCTACCTCGGCATCCGGCATGATCGGGAACCCATAGGTAGCCATCTTCTCCTCGAAGACGCGCCGTACGTCGCCCGTCAACTGCCGCGCCTGCTCTCCGGAGAGCAGGCCCTTGGTGTAGAGCGATCCGGCGATCAGATAGCGCGTGAACTCCGGATCGTTGAGCACCGGCGGAATGGAAGCCAGCTCGATGGTCAGGGTCGCCATTGGTGGGGCCTCGGAAGATGCAGCCATAACCCTAGCGTAGACAGCCGACAGACACCGCTAAGGAAGACAACAGCCTGTCGAGGCGGAACACCCTGCCTAAGAGAATCCCCGGCTCACTCGCGTCTCCGAGCTATCCATCACCCCCACCGTCCTCGCCAAAGGGATAGAGCGTATCGAGGACTGTCGTCCCACCAGGTACAGGTGCCGCAGGATCCTCGGTCGCCTCGCGATAGGACTGTCCATCGACGACCCCGCTGGCCGCAGCGACGAGGCCGCCATCTAGAGCCGGCAGATCCGGCACCGTGTACTGACCGCTTGCATCTGTCATCGTCACCACAAGGACGCTGTCGGAGGTCACCACGACTTCGAAGTCCGGCAGTGGGGCTCCTTCCTCGTCCAGAACGGTACCCATCGCCGTAGTCAGCGGATCACCGCCGGCCTCGGGCGCGAGGGTCAGCACGCCGGCATCGGTATCGCCGATGGGATTGGGAATGACATTGGGCAGTTTCCCTCGGTAGAGCACACTGCTCAGGGTCGCTTCGGCGGAGAGATAGAAGCGGGTTCCCGGATACACCGGGAAGCGCGAGAAGACGAACTCTCCGGAGCTGTCCGTGATGGTTTCTTGGCGCTGGAAACGATCATGCACCGCCACCTGAGCATCGGGCACAGGATTCCCTGCGTCATCCTCGACCACACCTCGTAGCAGCGTGCCCGGCACTGCGTAGTACAGCGCGAGGACGCCTACGTCCACGACGCCCCCCGCTGCCGGCGAGACCGGCTCCGGCAAGCTCGCCCGCAGCTCTTCCCCATCTTGCAGCGCGACGACCGAGACCGAGAGATCTCCCTGAGCCGCAGGGACCTGCTCCACGAGAAACTCTCCGCTGCTATCGCTCATTCCGCTGACGGTCGTGCCCTCATTCGTTCGCGCAGAGACGGTGGCGCTAGCGAAGGGCTCATCTGCGAGCCCCACGACCACGCCCGTCACTGCCGTCAACGGATCGGCGACCACTGTGACCTCGTTGACCGTCGACATCGTCTCCTGCCCAGCGGTGTCGTAGGCCACTACCCAGAGCTCCAACACCGCTCCGGGCCCCGGCGTCGCGAGCGTCGCTCGGTAGTCCGGCCCGGAAAAGTCGGAGCCAACCAGGGCGCCATCCTGGTAGAAGTCCACGCGGTCGATCCCCACGGCATCACTGGCTCCTGCGAGGACATCGATCAAGGAGAAGGCGATGACTTCAGCCCCTTCCGCCGGCTCCAGTACCTGGGCCTGTGGCGGATCGTCCGGCACGACAACGAGCGAGACCGGACCCGCAGGCGCGGAGGGACCAACGTCGTCGTAGGCAAGAGCAGTGAGTTGGTAGGTACCAGGGGCGGATCCGAGATTCAGAAAGGTCTGGTAGGAGGGGCCACGATCATCGGTTCCAACCAGCGCTCCATCGACATAGAACTCCACCCGATCCACCTCGACATCGTCCGTCGCCTGGACGACCGTGGAGATCACCTCGCCCCCCTGCACCCCCAAACCGTCCTGAGGCGCCAGAATCGTGGCAACGGGTGCGCTGTTGGGCTCAATGCCGAGCTCGACTGAAGCAACCGGCGACACATTGCCCCCAGCGTCCCGGGCTTGCGCTGTCACAGTGACAGAGGCCACGCCGGCCGGAACCGGAATACGGGCGCTATACGGCGGCGCGAAGTCCTCCCGCACCGGCTGACCGTCCAGCGAGAACGTCACGGACTGCACGAAGATGTCATCGCTGGCATCCGCTGCGACCTGGACCCACTGCCGCTCCGGCACCAACGTTCCCTCGGCGGGAGCCGTCAAGGTCACCGTTGGCGGAACGCCTTCGGCGTCGAAGGGAATCAGGTAGCGACCGATATGAAGCCCTCCTGAACCGGTGGAGCCTTCATTGCCGACCAGGTACACCAACCCTCCCCCGACCGCCAGATCGACTCCGTTGTCGTCTCGCCCACTGGGCGGCCCGGAAAAGTCCACCAGGCCGGTCCACAGCGGCGCCGTCTCCCCCAAGCGGAAGACCGGCACGCCATTGACGAAGAAGTAGTCCGCAGCGAGCGCTAGCGTGCCATCCCAAGCGACAGCGGTCAGACCGAACTGATTGTTCGTGCTCCCTACGAGGGCGGGATTGGCCGGGTCGGCCAGATCGATCACGCGGAGCCCACCCGGCTTTTCGCCTGGCAGTCCGTACCGGCCACCGTCAGCCACCAGGACCTGCTCGCCCGCGAGCGCCAGCCCCACCGCACTGGAGCGACTATTCGAGCGGGTATGCGTTGAGCCGACCACCTCGGGTGCCGCTTCGTTCGCCAGATCGACCACCTGAACGCCGGCAGAGCCCGTCGCGGCAATCGCGTACTGCCCTGCAAAGAGCACATCCTCGACTTGCCCGGGCAGGCCGACCATTCCGAGAAGCACTGGGGTCACGGGGTCGCTGATATCGATAAGGGCAAGGGCTCCCGGGTCTCCCTGGAAGCCACTCCCGCCGACGAGCACTCGATGCCCCCGAACGGCCACCGACTCTGCGCTCATGTCCGGTGGCAAGAGGAAGGCAATCTGCACTGGAGCGGCCGGCACGGTCACATCGATCACGGCCAGTCCGTCCGCTGCGACATAGGCCATGCCGTCCTGCACCGCGACATCGGAAACCGCGCGGTACTCCCGGAAGGGCGGCGGGGAGGAGACATAGATGCGAGCAGCCTCGAAGGGAAGCTCAGGGTCGCTGACATCGACGATCTTGAGTCCCGGGCGCCCCATGGCAGCGTAGGCGTGAGTCCCGTCCAGGGCCACCGCCCGCGGCGTTCCACCGAGCGCCAGGAAGGAAAGAGCAATGGGCGCGAAGCTCTCCACCGTGACATCTGCCTGAGCGCTGAACCCGCTACAGGTCGCGGTGACGGTGGTGACGCCGTCCTCCCCGGCAAAAACACGCCCGGGCTCCGCCCCGAAATTGGCCACGAGCAGATCGTCCGAGGTGTAGGAGGTGCCGTAAAAGTCCGAGGTGATGTCGAGCTGGTTGCCGTCGATGAGCTGTCCGGTCACCGTCAGCTGCCGGGAGGCTTCGCCGAGAATCGTGTTGTAGATGATGGTGAAGCTGTCCGGCAGCACCGTGATGGACTCCAACGCCGCAGCGAGGTTGAAGCTCAGCCGGTCCAGCGGGTCACTCCCCGTCGCCACCTCGAGGCCGTCCGAGAGGCCGTCGCCGTCAGTATCGAAGAGGAGGGGATTGGTGCCCCAGGTCCCGACCTCGGCGCCGTCGAGCAGCTGGTCATCGTCCGTATCGCTATCGAAGGGATCGAGCCCTTGCTGGTACTCCTCCAGGGTGGAGAACCCATCCTGGTCATGGTCGAGCAACGCATCGTCGGGATTGTTGGGATCGAGCCCGTTAGCGAGCTCGAAATCATCCGGCAGCCCATCGCCATCGCTGTCCCCTGAGAGCACGACAGATAGCCGCAAGAGCCCCAGCGCTCCCTCGTTGACCGCGCTCACGAGGACCGTACCGCTGGCTGCCGCGGTGACGAGTCCATCGGGATCCACGCTTGCCACCGTCGCCATGCTGGAGCGATAGGTGGTCCCAGCGGACGCTGTACTCACGTCCACATCGCTGCCACCCGGATAGGTAGCGGTCGCGTTGAGCTGCACGGTCTGTCCAGCGGTGGTCAAGGAAGTGGTCGGTGCACTGAGCACGAGGCGCTCCGGCACCGGCTCGCTCACATCAAAGCGAATCTCCGCCACCTCGATCACCCCATCCGTTGGCACCTCGATGAACTCGGATTGGCCGGTGGAAACAACGCCATCTCGAATACAGGTCGCCCGCAGCCGCACCTTGCCCAGATTCGCCGGCACATTCGGCAAGACCCACGTCCCGTCCGCTTCCACCGGAGCCGTCCGGTTCAGAGCGCTGATGAGGCAGGAGGAGTCGAGTTCTGCACTTGCCCTTGCGGTCGCACAGAGCGCTATCAAGCCGGCAAGCACGATCCCAGTCCATCTCAGCACTGTCATTCCTCACTCCCTTCCCAAGTCCTTGCACTGGTGGTCGGAGACTGCAAGAGCCCGCTCTTGTCTTCTCAAAGCGCTCAGGAGTCAGTCTCTTCAGACGCTTCCGAGGCCAAAGGAATCGGCCTGGCGCACGGGTCCATTGGGATTCCGCGCTCTTGGTAGTAGCTCAGTGGATAGATACGCTCCCGGATCAGAGCCATAGGATCAACGCCGATCTCGACCAAGGCTTCATACTGATACCCTAGATCTTTCAGTCTCCGGATCGCTTGACTGCGAGCACTCGATTTCCAATTGGAATCGGCGACAATAGACCGCAGTTCCTTCTCACCGAGCTCAGGATCAAGTTGCAGAAGGCCTTCGACGGCCCAGCGTTGGAGTTCGTTTGCTGACTGAGAATTAAGCTCGCCCAGATCCGCCGAGCGCATCTCAGAAAGCGCCATCAGAAAGGCGTCCTTCGGATCTTCATATTCCAGCAAGAGTGCTACCTTCCGACCACATAACTCGATTTCTTCTTGGTCTCGCACATCGAGCCGAGGCCCCAGGGCACTCCGCAGGCTGTCTTCCGCTCTCGCCGATCCCCGATCACAAAGCTCCCTCGCTGCCCACTCCCTTGTTAGATCCATGGGAATGTCAGCAAACCGCGCACTCACAAGATCAACGAGGCGGCTTTCCTGAGCTTTAGGGCGATCAAGCTTCTCTACACTAATTCTTGAGGCTTGCTGGAAGGAGTCCGGGACAACCGCATCAAAATCTGGATCGGAGAGGCCCCGAGTCGCAAGCATCATGAAGTATCCTTCCTTCTCGAAATCAGACCTCTCCAGAAAAAGGTCGCCGAGAAGCGCCACAGCGAGAGCTCGATGGCGTGGATCAAGAGAAGGGTCATCAATAGCAGCCTTCAGAGCCATCAGCCCTTGTTCATACTGCCCACCGCATTTCGCAAGACGGGACACACTACGCAGCTCGTCAGCTATCGGATCAGGGCGTATTCTTGAGGCCTCAGAAGGGGCCGAGACCAAACACACGAGAAGTACTGCAAGAAAAGTACACGCCAAATATCTCACTAGACCTCCTCAGGGGCTGTGCTGAATGGAGAACTGAACAGCATCCATCTCCCACACATAGAATGCCTCGATCTGATCATCCACGATTGCATCACCGAGGAAGGTTAAGTCCTCGACGACAAGCCCTGCTCCGTTACCTGCTTCGTAGTCGCAGCCATTCCTTGGCAAGGATGTATCGACTAGAAAGTCACAAGGGCACAATCCGGCCGGCACGACCTCTACAAGCCAATCCTGATCGTCATCGTTGTTCGGACGCCCATCAAAATCGTCAGGCGCTGCCAAATCGAGAGTCGTCAGATAGTCGTGGTAGGAATGTCGCGCCTCATGAATCAAAGTTACCGCTAAATCCTCTCTCGCTTCGTCGCTACAGCGCGAGAGCGACTGAGTACCTGGCACTCTCATATTTGTAGCCGCCAGAGGATTAAACACAACCACTGAGGTCGGTGTGTGAGTGAGCTGAGTTTGCCCTACGGCGGACAGATTTTCGTCGACTTCATAGTGACTGATCGTTTCCAAAGCAGGATTGACTGCCAGGTTGGAAGAGAAATCCACAAACAAATCTCGAAGCCGATGCTCAAGCCAATCATATACTGCACCCTGCGAACGGGGATCTACTGGCCCTGTATCTACCCATTGCTCAACCTCCAGCTCCTGCCCGCCATAGAGGGGCATGTCAGGTACTGTTAGTAGGGCCGAGGTCGGAGCGCGTCCGCTCTGATGATTGACTTGGGATCTCGCAAGAAAGGTAGCGGTTCCGCCAGCGGTAATCTGTACTGCCGCAGGCAGCTCTCCTGCGAACTTGTCGTAGACTGTTCCAACCCGTGGACGAGGTCGCTCCTCAATACTTACCATTCCTTGGAAATCTTCCACTACCTCACCGGTATCAGCATTAACAGCCGTTACCCGAATCGTCGCATCTTCGGTGTATTTCCCATCTGTACTGATCTCGATATCTCCCTCCTGCTCCAGACGAATAGCAAGCGGAAAGACCTCTACATCGAGCGTCTTGCTCGCCGTCTCGAACGGGCAAGATCCACATGTAATCGTCGCTGTGGGCTTGAACGTACCCACTCTGGAGTAGCTATGCAGCGTCAGTGAATCCCGATAGTAGCCACCGTCACCTGTTTGCCAGGTATAGCGAAGGTCCGGGCAGCCATGGTCGGACGGACTAGGCTGGGAGACAAACTCGACCTCGCGCGTGCTGGTTCCTACGAGAGGAAGTTCTAGAGGACCAGGTCCCCCGTCTACGGAGGCGAGAACAGAATCGATGTTGATGTGTGTCCCGATACAAGGCCCCGTGTCACAGCGGTCATTGAAAGTACAAGGGTTCCCATCATCACAGAGGCACGCTCCCTCGACCTCGAATGCAGTCTCGCCCAAGACGGGTGCTGGCTCCGTACCTTCCTCGAGATCACACCCCGGAACACACCGACTCCCATCACACACCTTGCACTGCGGGCAGTCGTGGGGCGTACCGGTAGGCGCTGGATTGCCACCGCAATGCCAGCCGGCCTTGAGGATCCCCACCCCGGGATCCGCTACCACCATCGTCCCATCTTCGCTCACCGTCCCGGGGCCGATGCTGACAAAGGAGCCGAGGTCGTGGTCGAAGGAGTAGAGCTCCGTCACCGTACCCGGTGCCAGCGCATCCACGTTCGGCATGGAGAGGCTTGCCGGGGGATCGAAGAGGGCGCCCGCAGGTTGGATCGTGAGCAGGAAGGTTGGCTGCTGACCGAAGTTCGGCACTTTCGGCACCTTATCGCCATGCACGAGGGTGACGCTGACCGTACCCTCCTGTGTACCGTCCGGGAAGGTGACGGATCCTGGGTCGACGGTCAGGGAGAATCCGGGAAGCTCGGGCAGCGTCAAGGTTCCGCCCTCGGTCGCTGAGACCTGAAGCCCTCGCTCCGTATCCAAGGGCAAGAGGAAGATGGGCATGCCCAGAGTGTTTTCCCGACCAGGAATGGTCGTGATCTCGAACTCCAGATGTGGCCAGGTGCCCGGCCGCGTCGCCGTGCTGCCATCCGCTTCAAGGTGGAACGTGCCCACCGGAACCCCTGCAAGACTGAAGAGGCCGTCCTCGTTGGCCTGCGTGCTATGACTGGTCCCAGCCAAGCTAAGGGTGACACCGGGAACCGGTTCGCTCGCATTGTCCAGGACGATTCCGGAGATTCGGGTTAGAGCCGGATTCCCCGCAGCGAATGTCGAGGCGACGAAGGTAGCGGGGCTCGCGGTGGGATTGCCGGGGAGCGCGACCTCGATCACCACATTGGCCACCCCCTCTTCCGCTCCGAGGCGGACCTGGGCTGCTGCCCGTCCATCTGCGTCCGTGAGCATCGAGAGTGTCGGCGTCGCTGTCTCTTCGAAAACCGCCTGACCTTGCGCTACCTGATATTCAACCTCTATACCCGGCAAGCGGTTGAATCCAGCATCTGTGACCACCACGGACATGGGATCCGGCAGCAGTTGAAGCGCGGCACCACGCTGCTGGCCGCCGGCGTCGACATGGAGGTAGGCCGGTGGGCCGGGTAACGCCGTCGCAAGGAACTCAGCACTGCCCACATAACCCGCAGCTTCTGCGATCACCCGTTGATTCCCGACGCCGGCCCGCGTTCCCAGCTGATAGGGCGTCGCAGCTTCGCCGTTCGCATCCGTGAGCACGGAGGTGGTTCGCGAGCCCGCTCCCACGCTGCCATTGCCCTGCGCCACGCGGAAGACGACCACAGCACCTTCAACTGGCTGGTCAGCCGGGTCGAGGACTCGGACCACCAGGGGAGCGCCCACGGGCGTTTCGATGACGGCGCTTTGCAGATTTCCAGAAAGCCTCTCGATACGCGCGCCCACGAGTGGCTCATAGTGAACGGTCACAGTCTCGCTGGTGAGATTCCCCGCAACGTCCTCAGCGGTGACCGTGATGTCGTTATCCCCTGGGGAGAGGACGAGATCCGGGAGTAAGAACGACCGGTTCGCCACCTGCGCAGGCTGCCCGTTGACCCAGACGTTCACATCGACCGCATCGACGGTTCCGGGCACCACATCGTTGACCAGGCCCACCACAGGAATCGCCGCTTGGTGCACCGTGCTGCCATCAGCGGGCGAGGTGACCGCGATGCGAGGTGCGCTCAGATCCCGGAAGACCTTCGTCTTGGAGGTCGCCTGAGCGCCCGAAGCACTGGTGGCGACTGCGGCAATCAAGGTACCTCCGGGGTTGAGCGGGATCGTCGCCTGGAAGGTGCCGCCACCTGTCGTCGCCACAACGCCATTCACGCGGACGCTCGCGTTGGGATCGGAGACGGTGCCCAGGACTTCTACTGCTGCTACACCGACCCGCGTACCGTAAGTGGGGCTCGTGATGGTGACGGTAGGAATCGTCAGCCGCTCGACCTGAAGCGTCTCGGACGTCGTATTGCCGGCCTCATCTATAACCTCGACCAGGACAGCATTCATACCCTCAGAAAGGGGCACGGTCGCAGCAAAGGAGCGCAGGTCCAGAGGCGTAGGAACACCGCCGACCGAGAGCGTGACCTCATGCGCCTCGTCAAACGCTTGCCCCGTGACCAGGACCTGGTCCACGTTCACCACCGCTCCACTTTGCGGCGACTCGATGGCGAGGGTCGGGGCAGTGGAGTCGCGCGTGGCGAACCTCGAAACGACCGCCTCATTGCCGGCTCGATCAAAAGCCCGCACCACGACCAGATTCAACCCTTCGCCAAGGGGCACCTCCCCAGAGAAGGTGTCGCCCTCGATCCTGCCTCGGATCGACTGCACGAGGCGCTCTTGCTGAGGAGGGTCGTCGGTGAGGGGAATTGGCTCTGCACTGACCAAGACATCGGCGACTTCATCGGCGTCCGATACCGTGCCGGTGACCAGGAGCGTCGGTGTCGCGAAAAGCGCATTCTCCTCGGGGGGCGTTATGAGGGTGATTACCGGAGGGCTGATGTCCCGAATAATCGTCACCGAGCGGGCGGCATCCGTCCGGTGTCCGGCTTGATCCCAGATCGATGCGGAGATCGAGTGACTCCCTGCACCGAGATAGAAGCTTTCACAGCTCGCTGTACCGGCTTGAATTGCGCAGCTACTCGTAATCGGAATTCCATCGACATGGACGGCCAAGCTGTTCAGAGCGACTCCGGAGTCATCGTCAGAATAAACGAGCTCGATGGGGACGATGTGCTCGTTAAAGAGGACGGGAGCTACTGGAGCTGTGATGGTGAGGCTTGGTGGGGTGTTGTCCGGCGTATCAAACACCGCCTGAGACCAGGCAAAATAATCGCCGCTCTCAAAGCCGTCCGCGAAGATCGGCACGCGCCCCTCAACCTCACGACTCTCGGCTTGCTCGGCCGCCGCTCGTAGTGGGTTACTTGCCAGCAACGCTCCAGGGAAAACTGCCCCCCAGAGAACCGCCATTCCACCGAGAAAGCCAACCCACCTGGCCACTACGACCCCTCCCTCTCTTCCAGCCATCGGACACACCTCCCAACTCTCTCTAGCTCTACGGGCCATGATGGCCATTCGTTGGCTTGGACGCCCTATCGACACTTGAGGCTCCGTGCCCCGGCTCGTTCAGGCTACTTCGGAACCTTAAAAAATGAGGCGCTCCTAAAGGCAGAATCAGACAACTACAGGACGACCTCACAGTAGCTGCATTTCCGTTTCCTGTTCTTGGAGTCCAAGGGACAAGAATCGACAAACCCAAGAGGCTCGAGCACCCCGGCTTGCTCGCAAGGCTCGTCCGGTGGTCAGGCAAACCAAAAAAGGCCCTCCAAGGAGGACCTCTATATCCGACGCAAACTGTTGATTCTGGGAGATTGAAATGGTGCCCAGGGGCGGAATCGAACCACCGACACCGCGATTTTCAGTCGCGTGCTCTACCAACTGAGCTACCTAGGCAACCGTCAGAGGCGAGAGTGTATGCAGAACGGCGAGGGACGTCAAGAGGTGCGGGTGCTGTTTGCCGGGAGGGCGGTAGGAGGCCGATTGGCTGTAGAATGCGGGCATGAGCGAAAAGAACGCGGTGGGGAGGCGTCATTCGGGCTGGATGGTGGTGGTGCTGTGGGCGCTTGGAGCGACCGTGGCGCTGCCGGCGGCGGCGTGGACGCCGGGGAGTCAGGTGACCATCGCCGAGACTGCGGCGGGGTTGGCGCCGCCGGATTTGGTGCGGCAGATCGCCAAGCATCAGGGGGAGTACCGCAAGGGCGTGCTGGCGGCGTTCCAGGACGGTCAGGCGGAGCGCCACCGCATCGATGAACGAGGCGGCCAGCTGGACGAGGTGATCCTCTACGAGGTCGGCGGAGCGGTGGCGGCGATCCGGGCCCATCGGCCCATGGAAGAGATCGTCTACCGGTTGGGGGTGGTCTCCCACTACTTGGCGGACGCCAACTTCCCACTCAACACTTCCGCCGCCGATCCCGGCGAGGGCACTTATTTTGCCGACTTCGCTCGCTATCTGGAGAGCGCCCAGCCGCGGGTGCGCACGGTCTTTTACGGGCTGCGGCCGGCGGTGCAGCGCTCGGATGATTTGAGGCCCATGCTGGAGGAGACCCTGAGCCGCAGCCGCAGGCTCTATCCGCGGGTGGGGGACGAGTATCAGCGTATCGGCGAGATCGACGGCCGGCGCTATTTCGACGATCGTTCCACCGCCTTCGCCATCGCCGCCCTCTCCTACAGCCACGCCATCACCGACGTCGCCGAGGTGCTGCGCTGGATCTGGGTGCAGGCCGGGGGCGCGGACTCGCGGGTGGGGTTGCCGGTGCGCGGTGAGCGGCTGGTGGTGATCCCGAAGATCGCCGCCAAGACGGCTCGCTGAGCCATTCTCGCTCTGCGCCGCAGAGCTCTCGGCCGGGATTCCGGGACTTCACCATCGCAGATCGACTATATTGACGGCTTTGAGGACGGCCCCCGGGGACGGACCTGGGTGACGTTTCGATTCGACATCTATTGAGGAGGCCACCATGCTCCCCATTCGCCGCGCTCTGATCTCCGTTTCCGACAAATCCGGCCTCGCCGCCTTCGCCCGCGGTCTCCACGAGCTGGGAATCGAGATTCTGTCCACCGGCGGCACCGCCGCATTCCTCGAGGAGAAGGAGATTCCGGTGGTCCGGGTCTCGGAGGCCACCGGCTTCCCGGAGATCCTCGACGGCCGGGTCAAGACGCTGCACCCGCGCATCCACGGCGGCATCCTGGCGGACCGCGCCCGCGCCGCGCACCTGGGCCAGCTCAAGGAGCACGGCATCATCCCCATCGACCTGGTGGCGGTGAACCTCTATCCCTTCGAGCGCACCGCCGCCGCGGACGATGCCACTTACGAGGAAGTGGTGGAGATGATCGACATCGGTGGGCCGGGGATGATCCGGGCGGCAGCGAAGAATCACAGCGGAGTCGCCGTGGTGGTGCGGCCGGAGGATTACGCCGAGGTGTTGGCGGCCTTGCAGGAGAGCCAGGGCGCGGTGCCGGAAGCCATGCGCCGGCGGTTGGCTCTGGAAGCCTTCCGCCACACGGCGCACTACGACCGCGCCATCGGAGAGTGGCTGGGAGAGCAGCTGGCGGATGGGGAGGACGAGGCGGATGCCGCGAAAGCCGCCCAGGAGGCCAGCTTCCCCGAGCAGCTGGAGGTCGGCCTGGAGCGGGAGATGGTTCCCCGCTATGGCGAGAATCCGCACCAGCGGGCTGCCGTCTATCGCCACCGCGACGGCGCTGGGCTCTTCGGCGGCATGGAGCAGCTGCAGGGCAAGGAGCTGTCCTGGAACAATCTGCTGGACGCCGACGCGGCCCGCAAGATGGTGTCCCAATTCAGCCAGCCGGCGGTGGTCATCGTCAAGCACAACAATCCCTGTGGCGTCGGCTGGGGACACCAGCTGAAGGTCGCCTACGAGCGCGCCCTGGCCACCGACCCGGTCTCCGCCTTCGGCTCCATCATCGCCCTCAACCGGCCGGTCAATGATGCCGTGGCGGAGCTGATGAACAAGCTCTTCGTGGAGGTGGTGATCGCCCCCGGATTCAAGAAGGACGCCCTCGCTCGGATGGCGAAGAAGAAGGCCCGGCGCCTGATCAAGGCACCGCTCTTCGAGCCCGGCGCCGAGCTGGACCTGCGTTCCGTGGCCGGCGGCATGCTGGCTCAGGAGGTGGACGCCCGGGAGGACGACGCCGAGACCTGGACCTATCCCACCCAGCGCCAGCCCACGGAGGAGGAGCGCCAAGCCCTGGAGCTGGCCTGGAAGGTCTGCCGCTACGTCAAGTCCAACGCCATCGTTCTCGCCAACCAGCATCAGACGGTGGGCATCGGCGCCGGCCAGATGAGCCGTGTCGACTCCTGCGAGCTGGCGGTGAAGAAGGCCCAGTTGCCGACGGCAGGCTGCGCCGCCGCCTCCGACGCCTTCTTTCCCTTCCGGGACGGCCTGGACGCCCTGGCGCAGGCGGGGGTGACGGCGGTGATCCAGCCCGGGGGCAGCAAGCGAGACGGCGAGGTCATCGCCGCCGCCGACGAGCACGGCATTGCGCTGGTCCACACCGGAACGCGGCACTTCCGGCATTGATCCCGCCGGTCTTTCCGGCAGTGGGCTCGAGGCGAGCGTCTCCTCCCATCGAGAGCCCTGGGATAGACTGCGGCTCTATGGGTAGATCACGCCAAGCCTTGCAACGATTGCGCTCTTCCTCCCAGCCCCGCCCTCACCGCTTCGCTCCTCTCGGCCTCGCCGTACTCCTGCTGTGGGGCCTCTGGGGAAGCCCTGCAGCTGCGGAAGGCAGCGACCCCTGGGAGACCCTGGAGCAAGTGCGGGCCGCCAGCGAAACCGCTGGCATCCTCAGCGCCGACTTCGATCAGAGCTATGTGCCGGCGGGGTTCGATACCGCCGAAGAGCGGAGCGGCCGGATGTTCATGGAGCTCCCGGACTGCCTGCGAGTAGAGTACTCCGAGCCGTATCCGGAAAGCTATTTGATTTGCGGCGGGGTGGTTCATGCTTGGAATCCGGAGGACGGCAGCGGCCGGCGCTACCTGGTGGATCCGGAGGACGAGCCCGGACTGGACCTGCTGCTACTCTCCACCGGTGAGCTGCGGCGGCGCTACCAGGCCACCGTGGAGGAAGGCGCCGATGGCGCGCTGGAGATCCTCCTCGAGCCCCATGTGACCACCGAGCGCCTGCGGGAGGCGGCCTTCATGGTGCGCCCCCAGACTCATCGCATCGTCGGCATCCGCTACCGCGACGCCGACGGCGGCACCACCACCTTCGAGCTGGAGAATTACCAGGAGGTGGAGGGCCGCGACGTCTTCACCGCTCCCCGCGACATCGAGTGGCAGGGAGAGAGCTGATGCCCCTACCGAAGGACCGCAAAAGGACCGACCCGCCCATGCCCAATCCCTGGCTCGCCCCTCGCCCCGCGTCTTCCGACCACCGCTCCGCTGCTCCCTCGGGCTGCCCGCCGCAGCCAGCAATGGTCCCCCACAGCTCGGCCCGCCACAGCTCGGCGCGCCTCCTGCGCTGCTTGCTTCTGTCCGCCGGTGCGGTGTGCCTGGGATTGGTTCTGCTCTGGGCCGCCCCGGCCGAGGCCGACGCCTATCAGAAGGGCGAACCGGTGCAATTCACCGGCCTGGTCACCGACGGCGAGGGAGTTCCCATCGCCGATGTGCAGGTGGTCCTGGAAGCCAGCCGCAACAAATTCAATTACCGCAAGCTGCGGCGCACCCGGGTCGACGATTTCCGCGTCAGCAGCACCACCAACAGCAGCGGTGAATACCGCATCCGCTGGCCGTGGAACGAGTACTACAACGGCTTCGAGCTATTGGTGACGATTCCGGTGCGGCGCCACGACGGTGAGCATCTGCGGGTGCTGCTGCGCAAGGACATCTCCGACCAGACTCTCACCGGCAGCCCGGTGGTCACTCCCCTGGTGATCGACGACACCAGCTTCCTCGAGACCTTCCGCCGCTTCCTGGCGGCCCTGGACAGCGACGACGAGAAGCGCGTCTACCAGGAGCAGGGACGGCCGGACAAGGTCGAGGAACCGCGGGCCGGCGAGGGCGCCTGGTGGTATTTCGACCGTGGCAAGGTCTATCGCTTCGAGAACGGGCGACTGACCAAGGTGGATAGCTTCGATCCCATCAGGCCCATCGACGGCTGAGCCCGCTCTCAGGACCCTGCTCTCAAGAAGACGAGTCGCGCAGGATCCGGCGCACCCGCTGATGCAGCGGCGTCGGTGACGGCGGTGTGTGGATCCCCAGGAGGGTGGACGGAGGCAGCTCCGCCGGGCTGAGCAAGGCGCTGCGGGTGGCCGGAGGCAGCTCGAGGACCGACGCCGCCACCACTCCGTCCAGCCCGAGGATTTCCGCCCGCCGCCAGCGTCGGGGCCGGGCGTCGACCCAACGCGAAGCGCCCAGCGCCACCATCACCGCCACCGCAGGTTCGTCTTGCGCCGGTACCACCAGCCCGATCCGGCCACTGCCGGGCTCCAGCTCGAGGCTCAGGTACCCCACCACCGGCTCTTCCCAGCGGCTCTGGGCGCGCACCGGGCTCTCCCTCTGAAGACTCGCGACCCAAGGCTTCGGAAGCATCGAACCTTGCTTCAACAACGCCGTCACCGGCCGCTCCGGCCCCAGCTTCGGAACCCCCCAGCGGCCGATGGGGGGGCGGCCCCAGACCCGCACCGGCTCCGCCTCCTGAGGGCTCGTCCAGCCTCCCAGCAGCCCCGGCTGCCACTCCCGGCTGACCCGCCAGGCACCGTCGGTGACCACCACCGGCCGAAGCTCCCCGTCCTCCCCGCCGGCTTCCAGAGACGCCAGCAGGCCGCCGCCGCCGAAGCTGCTGCGCAATTCCACCAACAGCCGATTGCCCCCCGGGAGCAAGAGCTTCTCGATGCGGTAGACGTCCAGCGGGGCCTGCTGGTGAAAGACGTTGCTGCCCACCGGCCGGCCGTTGATCCAGACGCGGTACTCCTCTTCCGCCTGAATCAGCAGCCGGGCCTGCTCGGGCCGGGCGTCGAGCTGAAAGTCGCGGAAGGCGAAGTACACCGCCGGCTCGGTGTTGGCCGGATCGAGGCTCGGCGCCCAGATCCACTGCGCGTCACCGGTGGCGGGCGAGCCGCCGAAGAGCCAGCGCCCACCGGTGATCAGCAAAGCCACCACCACCAACCCCAGCGTCAGCCGCACTGCGCCGCGCAGAAAGCGTCCTTCCCTGCGGGAGGTCCCTGCTCCGGCGGCTGCCTCCTTCGGGGTCAATCGTCACTCCCGATCCAGCCCTTGGCGCGGAAGTAGAAGATCAGCAGGATCACCACCACCAGCATCACCCCCAGAAGGGTCGGGTAGCCCCAATACCAGCTGAGCTCCGGCATATTCCAGGGAGAGACCTCGGGGTCGAAGTTCATGCCGTAGAGGCCGGCGAGAAAGCCCAGGGGGATGAAGATGGTGGAGATGATGGTGAGCACCTTCATCACCTCGTTCATGCGGTGGCTGACCATGGAAAGGTGCAAATCCATCAGGTTGGACCCCATCTCCCGCAGACTCTCCGCCATATCCATCAGCCGCAGGGCGTGGTCATAGGCATCGCGCAGGAAGACCTGGGTGCGTTCAGTGAACAGACTGGTGCTGCGCTGGAGGACGTTGAGGGCATCCCGCAGGGGCCAGATCGACCGGCGCAGGCTCATCAGCTCTCGACGCACTGCGTGGAGCTCGCCGATGATGTCGGTGTGGGGATCCTCGATGATGGTCTCTTCCAGGGCCTCCAGGCGATCCCCGATATTCTCCATCACCGGAAAAAAACCATCCACGACGGCGTCCACCAAGGCGTAGGCCAGATAGTCGGCGCCGGCGCTGCGCAGCCGGCTGCGGCCCAGACGAATGCGCTCGCGCACCGGCTCGAAGCTGTCCCCGGCCCGCTCCTGGAAGCTGATGACATACCCGTGGCCGACGAAGAGACTGACCTGCTCCAGCTCCACCGCCTCTCCTTGGGGAGTCGTGGGCAGGTGGGCCATGTGGAGGACGATGAAATGGTGGTCGTCGTATTCCTCCGCCTTGGGGCGCTGACCGACGTTGACCACGTCCTCCAGGGCCAGGCGGTGAAGTCCCAGCAGATCTTCGAGATCCACCAGCACCTGCTCGGTGCCCAGGCCCACCACATCGACCCAGGTGACGGTGTGCTGCCCCAGGTAGGGCTTGAGGGAGGGAATATCGGCGACGGTCTCCTCCACCACCTCCTCCTGCCCGTAGGCCACTACGGAGATCATCGAGGGCAAGGCATCCGGGGCAACGTCGATGAGCCCCGGGGCAGAGCCCGGCTTGGGCTGGCGGTGCCTGTGGCCTAACTTGGGCAAGCGTAGCCGGCGGCGCAGCTTCCCGAATGTTCGCTGTGGACTCATCTCATTCCTCTGGAGCACTCTCCTCCGGGTCACTCATTGTACTGGTCCCGGAGCTCCCGCGGTGCTGCCGCCTCACATGCGCCCATGGCGCAGGATCGACGCCAACAGCCAGAACCCCATCACCCCCGCCACCACGAAGCCGGCGAGACCGATGAGGGGAATGCCGTTCCACAACGGCGGCACCCCGGCCAACACCATCAGCGAAGAGCCGATGATCAACGCCGCCAGCACGATGGCGAAGGCCAGCACGTTGCTCACCCGGTCGAGGGTGGCGTTGAGGGGGGTGAGGCCCAGCAACTCGAAGCCCACCTTCGCCCGGCCGCGGCGGATCTGCACCAGGGTCTTGCGCAGCTCACCGGGAACCTCCCGCAGCAGCGCCAGGGATTCACCACCGGCGTCCACCAGGTCGAGGGCCAGGCGCTTCGGATGCAAGCGCTCGAGCTGGATGCGGTGCAGGAAAGGCACCGCGTGCTGGGCGATCTGGAACTCCGGGTCGAGCCGGCGGCACAGCCCTTCGATATTGGCCAGAGCCTTGATCATCATGAAGAGGTCCGCCGGGATCCCCAGGCGATGGCGCGCCGCCAGCTCCAAGAGCTGCTGCAGCACGTCCCCCAGCTTGAGGGTCTTGAGGGGCTGAAAGAAGTGGCGATCCGCAAATTCGGAGAGCTCCCGCTCCAGCGCCGCCGTGTCCACTTCCCCCTGCTGCCGGCAGAGCTCCATCAAGCCGTCCCGCATGCGCTGGCTGTCCCGGCGCACGATGCCCAGCATCAGCTCCGCAAAGCTCTCTCGGGTCGAGCGATTGATCCGGCCCATCATGCCGAAATCGAGGTAGCACAGAGTTCCGTCGTCGAGCACCAGAAGATTGCCCGGGTGAGGATCCCCATGGAAGAAGCCGAAGTCGAAGATCTGACGCATGGTGAGCTCCGCGGCGGTGGTGGCCAGGCGCTTCGGATCCCGCTCCAGCCGCCGCAGCGCCTCCAGGTCCGAGGCCTTGGTGCCCTCCACGTACTCCATGGTGAGCACCGCCTCGGTGGTCAACGGCCGCAACACCGCCGGCACCCGCACTTTCGACTGGCCGCGGAACTGCCAGGCAAAATGCTCCTGATTCGCCGCCTCCATGCGGTAGTCGAGCTCGCGCTCCAACGACACCGCCAGCTCCTCCACCACCTTGGACGGCTGGTGCACGTCCCAACCTTCAATGCGGTGCTCCACCAGCTGGGCCAGGTTGAGCATGATCTCCAGGTCCACCCCCACCGTGGCCGCCACCCCTGGGCGGCGCACCTTCACCACCACCTCCTGCCCCTCCACCGTCACCGCCCGATGCACCTGGCCGATGGACGCCGCCGCCAACGGCTGCACCTCGAAACTGGCGAAATACTGCTCCAGCGGCGCCTCCAGCTCCTCCTCCACGATCTCCCGAACCTGCTCGAAGTCGAACGGCGCCACCTCGTCCTGCAGCTTCGCCAGCTGCTCCAGGATGTCCACCGGCAGCAGATCCGGCCGCGTCGACAGCAGCTGCCCCGCTTTTACGAAAGTGGGTCCCAACTCCTCCAAAACCCGCCGAAAGCGCTCCGCCCGATTCAACGCCTGCTGCTCCGGCGGCCCCTTGAACCGCCGCAACCCGCCATCCAAGTACTGCTCGATCTTCAGACTCTTGAGGGTGTCGTAATACCCGTGTTTGAGCAGCACTCCTAGAATCTGCCGATACCGCTGGGCGTGGCGATATGTCCGTCCAAGAGTGCTGGATTTGCGCTGAATCAAGAAAAACCTCCCCTGCGCCGCCATCGGGCGGCGATCCCGACTATCCTACGCGACCTCATCGTCCCAAAAGGCCACCCACCTTCTGGTCCTCCTCAGATCAAGGCACCCACTTGTTGGAAACTCGCCGGAATTATCCGCCTTCCCCACCCCCTCCAGTCCCAGCAAGACCAAGATCTGCCCCAAACCTAACCCGCACCGCCTCATTGACAGGGCAAACTACCGCCGCAGAGCTCCTACGACCGCCCGCTGGGGCCTTCCAAGGCGCACCTCTCCCGGGCCACCGGATGGATGGCCTAAAATTTCTTTTTGCTTCGGTGGTGAGAATTCTCAGGCTCGGTTCAGCCAGCCCGTCAGCCAGTGAGTGCCGCCGCTGGACCTCGCACGAAGGGCAGGGCCGGTGGAAAAGTCCCGACCGGGAACTGCACTCTTCGATTCCCAGCCCGCAGCTTCGCCGAGGCCGTCGCGAAGGCTTCGACGACCTGGCGATAGGCGTCTTCAAACACTTCCTGCACCGCCTCCGAAGCCGCGATGATCAAGCGCCCCGGCCCCTTCTTTGGCTTCTTGGGTGCGCCATGAGGGTCCTGCGCCAGCACCCTCCGGCGCCCCACGGGCCGAGTGCCGTCGCGCCGGTGTCGGGCTCGGGTTCCCTCCTCGATCTCCTTGACCAGAGCCCTCACTCGAGCCTGGTACTCCTCCCAGGATAGATCCGCCCAGCAGGGTAGCTGGCTGAGGTGAAGAATCTCTTCCTCCTCGTAGTCCCGAGGGTCGGGAGGAGAAGCCGGGCGGTTGTGACGGGCGCGGCAAAGAGCGGTGCGATTGACCCAGATGCCCCGGTGCATCGGGCCTTCCAGAATCATCGACGCTGGATGAAGGCCGGGCCAATGGAGAGGACTGGCGACCAGATCTTCTTTGCAGCCGTGAGCCAAGAGGTAGCGGAGAACCTGGGCCTGGGAGGCTTCGTCGTCCGCCACCACCGAGTAGGAATACTGACGGTGCCAAAACTTGCCCGACCAATCGTGAAGACGGCCGGCCTCCCGGGCCAAATTGCCCGCAAAGTAGTTCATGAACTCGGCCATGGCCTCGGCATCCGGGACCCGAAGCAGCAGATGGACGTGGTTGCCGAAGATCAGGACGACTACGACCTCTACTCCAGCCCGCTTCGCGGCGCGGGCGACGATGGCCTTGGCCAGCTGGTTCAGTTGACCGGTCGGGGTGAGCAGGAAGCGGGCCTGGAAGCACCGGTGAGTGACCAAGACCAGAGCTCCGCCAAAGGGAATGAATCGGATCGTCTGTTTCATCTAGAACTCCTTTCACTCCTCCAAGAGGGCAAAAGGGGCCGGGATCGCTCACCTTTTTTCAAATCATGGGCAAGAAAGGCGAGATGCGCTTCGAAATCGCCTGATCCGGTCGAGGCAGCGTCGGAGTGGGACCCAAGTGTTGATGGGTTGAGGAGAACGGGGCACCCAAGTGTTGAAATCCACTGCTGGCTCTCCCAACGAGCCCCTCAACCCCCGGTTGACAGCCTTTCCCCCGGGACCGTATCGTTGGATGTGCACCTCCAAAACCAGGGCGCTCGACCACCGTCGCCCCCTCGACCCTCGACTTCCGACGCCCCCCACGGCGACCGCTCCGGGGAGCGCACCGCCTCGGCTCCCGCCGTCGTCGCCGCCATTCCCGCCCGCTGGGGCTCCACGCGCCTTCCCGGCAAGCCTCTGCGATCCATCGCCGGCCGCACCATGGTCGAGCACGTCTACCGCCGCGTGCAGCAGGCAGCGAGCATTCAGCGGGTCGTGGTGCTCACCGACCACGAGGACATCCGGCGCGCCGTAGTGGAGTTCGGCGGCGAGGCGCAGATGACCCCCGAGGACTGTGCCAGCGGCACCGACCGCATCGCATGGGCCGCCCGCGGCTGGGCCGAGGCGGTGGTGGTCAACGTTCAGGGGGACGAGCCCCTCATCGACCCCGACGCCGTCGATCGTCTCGCCCGTCACCTGCAGCAGCATCCCGACGACGACTTGGTCACCCTCGCTGCCCCGGCCGCTCCGGAAGAGGTCGACGACCCCAACGCCGTCAAGGTGGTCCTCGACCGCTCCGACTACGCTCTCTACTTCAGCCGCGCTGCGATACCCTATGATCGGGACGGCGCTGGAGACCTGGCTTCTCGTCCCGTGCTCAAACACCTCGGCATCTATGGATATCAGCGTGCGGCCCTGCTGCGCCTCGCCGACCTGGAGCCCACCCCGCTGGAGATCTGCGAGAAACTCGAACAGCTGCGTGCGCTAGAGAACGGCATGCGACTCAAAGTCCTGCGGGTGGCCAGCGCCGCCCCCGGGGTCGACACCGAACACGACCTGGCCCGCGTCGAGCAGCTGCTGGCCCAGTCACCCAACTAGCGAACCAGTCACCCAACTAGCGAACCAGTCCCCCCAACGAGCGAACCGGTCAGGAGGAGTAGGAAGGAACATGGCAACCAAGTACATTTTCGTCACCGGCGGCGTGGTGTCGTCCCTGGGCAAAGGGGTGGCCGCAGCCTCCGTCGGAGCGATCCTCGAGGCTCGCGGCTTCTCCGTCACTGCCATGAAGCTCGACCCCTACGTCAACGTCGACCCGGGCACCATGTCCCCCTATCAGCATGGTGAGGTCTACGTCACCGACGACGGCGCCGAAACCGACCTGGATCTAGGCCACTACGAACGCTTCATCAACACCACCACCAGCAAGCTCCACAACTTCACCACCGGCAAGATCTACCAGCAGGTGATCATGAAGGAGCGCCGGGGGGACTATCTGGGCAAGACCGTCCAGGTCATTCCCCACGTCACCGACGAGATCAAAGAGGCCATGCGAGGCGTCGCCGACGACCACGACGTGGTCATCGTCGAGATCGGCGGCACCGTAGGCGACATCGAGTCCCTTCCCTTCGTCGAGGCCATCCGCCAATTCCGCATGGAGTTGGGGCGCACCAACGCGGTCAACATCCACCTCACCCTGGTGCCCTACATCGCCGCTGCCGACGAGCTCAAGACCAAGCCCACTCAGCACTCGGTGCGCGAGCTGCGGGAGATCGGCATTTCCGCCGACGTGCTCCTGTGCCGGGTGGATCGCGCCCTGCCCAGCGAGATGAAGAGCAAGATCGCCCAGTTCTGCAATGTCGAGCCCCGCCAGGTCATCGCCGCCCGCGACGTCGGCACCATCTACGAGGTGCCGCTGATGTTCTGCCGCGAGGGTCTCGACGACCTGCTCCTCGAGCAGCTCAACCTCCCCGCCTACCCGCGGGATCTCTCCCGCTGGGAGAATCTCGTCAGCCGCATCAAGAATCCCCATCACCGGGTGCGCATCGGCATCGTGGGCAAATACGTCGACTTCGCCGACGCCTACAAGAGTCTCAACGAAGCTCTCAATCACGGCGGCATCGCCAACGATTGCGCGGTGGAGCTGGTGTACATCAACTCCGCCGACTTCGAGAGCGGCAACTGGCCCCGGGAGGTCCACGAGGTGGACGGGCTGTTGGTGCCCATCGGCTTCGGCATCCGAGGCAGCGAGGGCAAGATCACCGCCGTGCGGTACGCCCGCGAGCACGGCGTCCCCCTCTTCGGCATCTGCCTGGGCATGCAGTGTATCGTCATCGAATTCGCCCGCAACGTCTGCGGTCTCTCCGAGGCCACTTCCTCCGAATTCGACGAGGGCGCCGACCACACCGTGGTCTACAAGCTGCGGGACCTCCTGGGCATCGAGGAGATGGGCGGCACCATGCGCCTGGGCGCCTACCCCTGCCAGCTCCAGAAGGGCACCATCGCCCACGGCATTTACGGCCAGGACGAGATCAGCGAGCGCCATCGCCACCGCTACGAGGTCAACCAGAAATACCTCTCGACCCTGGTGGACAACGGCCTGGTGGTCTCCGGCCTGAGCCCGGACGGCAAATTCGTCGAGATGGTGGAGCTCCCCTCCCACCCGTGGTTCATCGGCTGCCAATTCCATCCGGAATACAAGAGCAAGCCGACGGCTCCCCATCCGCTCTTCGTCTCCTTCATCGCCGCCGCCCTCGAGCACTACAAGCGGCGCCAGCACGAGGATCACGAGCAGGAGGGAGCCAAGACCTCCTCCCCCGAGGCTCAGCAAGCGCAGATGACCGCCGAGCTGGAGACTCGATGAGCACAGCGTCGAGCCTCCCGATCCTGGAGCTCGCCCCGGGGGTCACCATCGGCGGCGAGCAGCTGCCGGTGATCAGCGGCCCCTGCGTCATCGAAAACGAAGACCACACCCTGCGCACCGCCGGCCTGGTTCGGGCCATGGCCCAGCGCCTGGGCCTGGCGGTGGTATTCAAGGCCTCCTTCGACAAGGCCAACCGCAGCTCCCTCGAGAGCTTTCGCGGTCCGGGACTGGAGGAGGGCCTGCGGGTGCTGGCGAAGGTCAAGGAGGAGACCGGCCTGCCGGTCCTCACCGACGTCCACGACGCCTCTCAATGCGCCCCCGCGGCGGAAGTCTGCGACGTGCTCCAGATCCCTGCCTTCCTCTGCCGCCAGACCGACCTAGTCCTCGCCGCCGCCGGCACCGGCCGCGCCGTCAACATCAAGAAGGGCCAGTTCGTCGCCCCGGAGGACATGGCCAAGGCGGTGGAGAAGGCTCGCAGCACCGGCAACCAGCGGATCACCGTCACGGAGCGCGGTTATAGCTTCGGCTACAACAACCTGGTAGTGGACATGCGCAGCTTCTCCATGTTGCACCGGGAGGGCATCCCGGTGATCTACGACGTCACCCACTCGCTGCAGCTTCCCGGCGGCGGCGCCGAAACCGGCGGTGCCAAGGTCTACGCCGAGCCTCTGGCCCGAGCGGCCGTCGCCGCCGGTGCCGACGGCGTCTTCCTGGAGGTCCATCCCGATCCCGACAACGCCCTCTCCGACAGCACCACCCAACTGCTCCCGGAGCGGGCCGAAAAGCTTCTCGCCTCCCTCCTGGCGGTGCGCGGCGCGCTGGAGCCCTGGAAAGAGGGCTCTGAGCAACGCCAGACCACCGGCATCGCCCTCTCCTGAGAACCGAGCTGTTCCCCGCAGGAACCCACCACCGATGACCGATCTGGACAACCCGAAACCAGCAAGCCCAGAAGCCAAATCCCGCTCCCCCAGGGAGGTCGCCCGGCAGGTGCTGGAGATCGAGGCCGGGGCCATCCTCGGCCTGCTCCCCCACCTCGACGGCAACTTCGACCGCGCCGTGGCGATGATCCGGGAGGCCCCCGGGCGCGTCGTGTGCAGCGGCATGGGGAAGAGCGGATTGGTGATGAAGAAGGTCGCCGCCACCCTCGCCTCCACCGGCACCCCATCCCTCTTTCTCCACCCCGCGGAGGCCATCCACGGTGACCTGGGGATGATCGTCCCCGGCGACGTCGTCCTCGCCGCCTCTTACTCCGGCACCACCGAGGAGCTGCTGCGACTGGTACAAACCCTCAAGCGTCTGGGAGTCCCCCTCATCGCCATCACCGGCAGCGCCGGCAGCCCGTTGGCCCTCGCCGCCGACCTGCACCTGCCGGTTCCCATCGACCGCGAGGCCTGCCCCTTGAACCTCGCTCCCACCGCCTCCACCACCGCCACCCTCGCCCTCGCCGACGCCCTGGCCATGGCGCTGCTGGAGGCCCGGGGCTTCACCCCGGAGGACTTCGCCCGACTGCATCCCGGTGGGCGACTGGGCAAACGCCTGCTCAAGGTACACGACCTGATGCACGCCGGCGACGCCCTCCCCCGGGTCACCGAGAGCACGCCCATGCGCGAGGCCATTTACGAGATGAGCCGCAAAGGCTTGGGCATCACCGCCGTCACCGACGAGGGCGGGCGGTTGCTGGGCTGCATCTCCGACGGCGATCTACGCCGCCGCCTCGAAACCGACGGCGAGCTTCTCCACCGCACCGCCGGTGATTGTCTTCATCCCTCCCCCCTGACCATCCAGCCCGACGAGCTGGCACCGGCGGCCCTCAAGGAGATGGAGGACCACCGCATCACCTCCCTCTTCGTCGTCGGTGAAGACCATCAGCTCCTGGGCCTCGTCCACCTGCACCAGCTCTGGGGGCTGGAGCTTTTCTGAGTCCCCGTCCTCAATCCCTGTCACCCGTCCCGGCCGCTTCTCTGGTCCTGACACCTCATCGTCGATGGAGCACGGTATGATGCCGTCGTCGCATCGATCATTCGATGGAGGTTCCATGAGCTCTGATTCCAATCCCCTACAATCCTTTCTCTCGAACATCCTTTCGTCCCTACGATCCGGAGGCAACGACGAGCTACGCCACAGCGATCATCGCTCCGGCACCGTGCGCCGGCAGACCCGCGGCGGTCACGAAGAATTGGTGGCGGATCTCGAAGCGCAGCAGGACCTCTACGCCCGCCGCGGCGGCAACAGCATCGAAGTGCACCAGCACCAAAGCGCCTCCGCCACCGTCCGGCGGCGCAAGACCGGCAGAGGCGGCAGGCTCCCCCACGGCTCGGACCGCCGCTTGCCCGGCGACATCGACGACGAGAGCGGCGAGGCCCTGGACCACTTCGGTGGCGAGGAGCTGGGCATGCCCTTCGACGGTGAGGTGGTCTCCTACCAGCGCACGGTGCACCGCACAGTGAAAATCCGCGGCAACTTCCGCGGCAGCGGCCTGCGCGAGCTCGAGGATGAGCTGCGCCCCGACCGCGAGCTACCCCAATCCCAGCAGCGGGAGCTGGCGGTGCCGAAGAAATTCTGGCTACCGGCGGCCCAGCCGGAAGCTGAGCACACCACCCCGACCCAAGAATCCGACGCCTCTGCCAAGACCGGCGTCAAACATGGCGACGACGACTGAGCCTCCCCCGGGCCTGTCCCGAGCACCACTGCGTCCTCTCCACACCCAACGTTCTCGCCACACCCAACGTCCATGCCCCATCAACCCACCGCCGCCACCCCACGAGCCCTCGACGACGAAACCTTCCGTCAACGAGCCCGAGGGCTCGCCTGGCTGCTCACCGACGTCGACGGCGTGCTCACCGATGGCCGCATGGTCTACGGCCCCGAGGGGGAGGAGACCAAGCGCTTCCACGCCCGCGACGGCCTGGCCCTCAAGCTCGCGCGGCGCTGCGGGATTCAGGTGGGATTGCTCTCCGCCCGGGGCAACCGGGCGGTGGAGGTGCGCGCCGGCGAGCTCGGCCTCGACCGCGTTCTCCTGGGCCAGGGAAACAAAGTCGCCGCCCTGGAGAGCCTGCTGGAGGAGACGGGAGTTCCCCTCGAAGCCGTGGCCTTCATTGGAGACGACCTGCCGGATCTTGGAGTTCTGGGCCGGGTGGGCCTGGCCCTCTGCCCCGCCGACGCCGCCACCGAGGTCCGCCAGCTGGCCCACCGTGTGCTCCACCGCCCCGGCGGCCAAGGCTGCGTGCGGGAAGCGGTGGAAGCCGTCCTCCAGGCCCGGGGCCAGTGGCAGGAAGCCATCGCGCCCTTTTACCAGGATTGATTCGCCGGGACACCTCGGGGGGTCCTGCTAAGATCCGCCGCCAGACATGCCGGACACCTCGGCACCCGAGTCACCCCTCAGGAGCTACCGAGCCATCACCATGAATCACCGAGCTTGCATCCCCAATTCCGCGGCAGCCGTCGCCTGGTCCATCGTCCTGGCCGGAGCCCTGATGCTCCTGCTCGCCTGTGGCGGCCCTCCCGGCGAGAACGGACCGTCGGCAGCCGAAACTCCGAGATCCGGCGAGGCACCTCAGACCGACGGCAGCGAGGCCTGGCATCGCCACGACCTCTGGCTCGACGATCCCTCCATCGCCTACCAGCCGGAAGAGCTGGGGCAGCAGAAAGCCTGGTCCCGACAGGTCGTCTATCTGGGAGCCAACGAGGTCCGCGAGCTCGACAAGGTAACGGCATTCCAACGCCAACAGATTCCGCGCCTGGCCGCCTCCGAGGTGCGCGCCCTGCAGCAGGTCGCCGGCAGCCGCCTGGTCTTCACCGTCGAGGTGGGAGATCAGCCCTACTTCTCCTTCATCCCCCTGGTCGACCGCCGCCACCCCTGGGCCACCCTCTACCGCGTCTCCGCCCGGGCCCTCGGTGAGCCTTCCCAAGGCGGGGCGGAGGAGCAAGTTCTGCACGAAGAATGGGTGCGGGTGCGAGCGCTGCCGGCCCAGGCGGCGGTGACCGTCAGCCTCGAAGCCTTCGCCGGCCAGACCATCGAGCTGCTGCTGGACGCCGAGATGGAAGAGCCCGTGGCCCAACGGCCGCGGCCCCGCCGGGCTCAGTGGGTCAGCCCCGCGGTCTACTATCGGGCGCCACTCTCCAAGGATTCCAAGGCCGGCGAGGCTCGCCAAAACGCCTCCGCCCAACGCCCCAACATCCTGCTCATCGGCGCCGATACGCTGCGTGCCGACCACCTGGGAGCCTATGGTGCCAGCCCCAGCCTGACCCCCGGCCTCGACCGGCTGGCGAAGGAGAGCGACGTCTGGCTCAACGCCACCTCCTGCTTCAACGTCACCAACCCCAGCTTCATCTCGCTGATGACCGGCCTCTACGGCAAGAACCACGGCATCTACGACCTCACGACCCCGCTGCCGGACAGCTACACCACCCTAGCCGAGGTCTTCTCCGACGCCGGCTACGACACCCTCGCCGTCATCGCTGCCCGCCACCTGCGCCACCGCAATTCGGGGCTCGGCCAGGGCTTCGACGAGGTCACCGTCTCCGGCCTCCACTTCGCCGCCGAGCTGGTGGCGGATATGGGCATGGATTGGATCGCCGAGCACACCGAGAACGGCGACGCCCCGTTCTTCGCCTGGCTGCACATGTTCGATCCCCACACCCCTCACACGCCGCCGGCCCCCTTTGGCCTGGGCTTCCACCCGGACCGCTCCTACGGCCTCGCGCCGGTGGACCGGTGGCTGCTCCACCGCACCCCCGGCTGGCCCAGCTATACCTACATGCCCCTGGGGGGCAGCAGCGAGCTCTACGCCGGCGAAGTGAGCTATCTGGACCGCCAGGTGGACCGGCTGATGGACTTTCTCCGCTCCCGCGGCCTGCTGGAGAACACCCTCGTGGTCTTCATCGCGGACCACGGCGAAAACCTCGCCGACCACGGCGTGCGCTATGGCCACCACGGACTCTTCGAGACCACCGTCCACGTGCCGCTGATGGTGCGCTGGCCAGGAGCCGAAGGCACCGGACGGCGCTTCGAGGAGTTGGTACAGAACGTCGACGTCTTCCCCACCCTCCTCGCCGCCGCCGGCCTGGAGGCTCCGGAGAGCGACGGCACCGATCTGCGCGCCATCGCCGACGGCGAGGAGCGTAGCCACCGGGCCGTGTTCAGCGAGCACTCCCACGCCCTGGGCACCCGCATCCGCACCCGCGACCATTCCTACATGGTCAGTATGGGCAACAACTTCTACGAGGACGGCCGTTATCTCTTCGACCTACGGACAGATCCCGGTGAGGAGAACAACCTGGCGGGCACCGGTCTGGCGGTAGAGGACGAGCTCCACCGGGCTCTCCAAGGCTGGCTCCAAACCCGCCGAGAGACCGACACGGCCCTCCCCGCGGACCTCACCGAAGAGGACATCGAGCGCCTGCGCGCCCTGGGGTATCTCTGAAGAGGCCCGAAAGAGGCACAGGATAGTGGCCCAGTTTGAATGGAGCGAGGACTCCGAGGCGCCGAGGCCTGAGCGAGTTCAAACTGGGACACTAGCCGACCAGGAGAATCAATCCCCGGAAGGCTCCTCCGCCTCCTCCTGGCGTTTGCGCCGGGAGCGCTCCACCATCCACGCCGCCCCCGTGCCCAGCAGGTAGAGCAGGATGGTGGGCACCGCGAAGAGGCAGAGGTTGACGATGTCCGGGGTCGGCGTGATCACCGCCGCGGCGATGAAGATGATCAGCACCGCCCAGCGGAAATGGCGCATCAGGAAGCTCGAAGTCACCAGCCCCAGCATCGAGAGCAGGAAGATCAACACCGGCAGCTCGAACATCAGCCCCAGGCCCAGAATCACCGTCATCAAGAAGCGCAGGTACTGACTCGCGGCGATCACCGCCTGGAACTCTTCGCCCATGCCGAGGAGGAACTCCACCGCGAAGGGGAAGGCTACGAAGTACGCGAAAGCACCGCCAGCGAGGAAGAAGAAGGTGCTGACCAGAATGAAGGGAACGGCGTAGCGCTTCTCCTTCTGGTACAGCCCCGGCGACACGAAGCCCCAGAGCTGGGTGAGGAAATAAGGCGAGGCGAGGAATATCGCCGCCAGGGCCGCCGTTTTGAAATAGAGCAAAAACGGCTCGCTGACCGAGAAGAAGCTGAGCTTCTGATCACCGGGCAAATAGGGTTCGATGGGGGCCTTGAGGAAGTTGAAGATCTCGCGGTGAAACGTCCAACACACCATGAACGCCAGAGCGAAGGCGATCAACGAGCGGAAAATCCTCCCCCGCAGCTCCTCCAGGTGCTCCACCAACGACATCGCCGGCAGCTCCTCGTCGCCATTGCCGCCGTCGGGAGGGACAGCGGGAAGCTGAGAGTCCTCCAGCTTGGATTTGGCCGACAGGGACCGGCCTGGAGCAGACCGGTCTTGGGCAGATCGGTCCGGTCGAGATGGGTCCGGGGGCTTGGGCGGATCGGATGTCATCGGTGCGAGGAAATCAATGGGATGAGCTCTCAGGCGTGGCGGGCCGCTCAGCTTTCGTCGGCGTCGGGAGCCCTGTCGGGGGAGCTAGAGCCCTCGCCGTCGGTCCGGGAGGAGTCGGCAGGCGTCACCGAGCCGCGGGCGACCCGCCCCTCTCTCGGCTCTCGTGGCTCCCGCAGATCCGGCAAGTTCTCGTCCGGAGCGTTCCGGACCCGAGGCTCCGCCGGCGAGTCGCCTTCCCGCAGCGAACGGCGAGACAAAGCCGGCCGCTCCTCGTCGTCGTCCAGGCTCAGCTCCGCGTTGAACGTGCGCTTGAGATCGTTGGAAGCGCGCCGGAACTCGCCCAGCCCCTTGCCCAGGGTGCGCCCCAGCTCCGGCAACCGTTTGGGGCCGAAGATGAGCAGGGCCAAGACGATGATGAACGCGACTTCCGGAAATCCAAGACCAAACATGAGTTCTCCCGCGAAGCATCTTCCGGCGGTAGAACAGGAAAGTCAAGCTGACCAATCCCGATGTTAGGATGCCCACCATGATGAAAGCCTGGCGCAATTTTTCCATCCTCGTCTTCGTCCTCAGCCTCGTCGTGGGCGGCCTCTACGCTACCCACCTCCAGGCCCTCACCGCCGAGACCCGGGACTCCATGAGGCTCTACACCGAGCTTCTCACCAAGGCCCACGAGAACTACGGCGGGGACGTCACCTATCGGGATCTGGTCTACGCCTCCATCGCCGGCATGACCCGCACTCTCGATCCCCACACGAACTTCCTGCCCCCCCGCGCCTACGAGGGCATGCGGGAGCGCCAGCGCTCCAGCTTCTACGGCCTGGGCATCCTCATCGGTCTGCGCAGCAGCCGGGTGACCGTGATCACCCCCATCGAAGGCGGTCCGGCGTCGCGGCTGGGCATCCGCGCCGGCGACATCATCGACACCATCGACGGTGAATCCACCGAGTCCCTATCCCTGGACGAAGCGGTCTCCCTGCTCAAAGGTCCCAAGGGCACCGAGGTGACCATCACCGTGCTGCGGGCCGGCCTCTCCGACCCGCTGGAGATGACCGTCACCCGCGCCGAGATTCCGCTGACCACCGTGCGCCACTCCTACATGCTCACCCCCGAGGTGGGCTACATGCGGATCACCGACTTCAACCGCGGCACCGGCAAAGAGGTGGCGGAAGCGCTGACCGGGCTGAAAGAACAAGGGATGCAGCGCCTGCTCCTCGATCTGCGCAACAACGGCGGCGGCCTCCTCGACCAGGCCATCGAGGTCGGCGACCTCTTCGTGCCCGACGGCGGCAAGATCGTCGAGACCCGCGGGCGCACCCGCAACTCGCACCAGACCTTCTTCGCCGAGGGCGAGCACCCGTCCCTCGACATCCCGGTGGTGGTGCTGGTCAACAGCGGTACCGCTTCCGCCGCCGAGATCCTCGCCGGCGCCATCCAGGACCACGATATGGGCATCATCGCCGGCACCCCCACCTGGGGCAAGGGCCTGGTGCAGACCGTCTACACCCTCTCCTACGGCGCCGGCGTCGCCCTCACCACGGCCCGCTACTACACCCCCTCGGGACGCCTGATCCAGCGCGACTACAGCTCGCCCTACGACTACTACGCCTACAACCCCAACACCGATACCGACGAGGACGGTAACCTGATCCTCTCCCAGCCGCCGGAGGGTGAAGAGGCCTTCCTCACCGACCTGGGCCGCCAGGTCTACGGCGGCGGCGGGATCACCCCGGACATCCTGGTGGAGCTGGACGAGGTCTCCCCCTTCCTCCAATTCCTCCACACCCGCAACGCCTTCTTCGACTTCGCCGTGGAGTACAGCAACACCCACGACATCCCCGACCGCAGCTGGACCCCGTCACCGAAGATGATCCGGGACTTCGAGACCTGGATCGAAGGCAAAGAGTGGGGCGGTGAACAAGAGCTGGAGGAGAACCTCGCGGACCCGGAAACCGCCGACTACATCCTGCGGCAGATCCACGCCGAGGTCTTCAACTCCGAGTTTGGCCAGGACGCCTGGCACGAGGTTCTCTCCCGCGGTGATCGCCAGATCCAGCGCGGCCTGCAGCTCTTCGGCAAAGCCGGTGACCTCCTCGCCAGCCGCCAAGACCTGCAAGAAGAAATCGACCGCCGCGCCGCCCTCGAGCGCGACTGAGCCCGGCTTCAACGATCCGGCCGGACCCCACCGCCGCCAGCAAATCACTCCTGGTTCCCCTGCCGGGCCAGAAGGCGGGCCAGAAGGTGGTACCCACTTGTTGATCCGCTAGCTTCTAGCCGAAAGAGATTCCTGGTTCCGCTGCTCCAGCGGCGGAACCCACCACGCCTGGAGCGAGAGCCCAAACGCTCCTGCCCCCCTCTCCAGCGGGGCCTCGCCAACCTCTATCAGTGCCTGATCAGAAGGTGGTACCCACTTGTTGGCCCCAGACGCAAACAACCGGTCCGCCGTAGCGAACCGGTTGTTTCTTCGAGGCCTCGAGGGCCCCGTAGCCTTCCCTAGCGGGGAAGAGCTGTCTTCAGAAGCTCCCCGTCTTTAGAAACCCATGTTGTCGACGCGGAAGTTCCGCTCGCCGATCAGCACCTTGAAGCCCGGAGGATCGTTGATGTCCACCACGAAGACCTGCACATTGTGCGGGCCGTCCGCGAATTGGGACGTGTCGAGGGTGAACGACCAGCCCGGCGCCGGGCTGTCCGGGTAGTTCGGGAAGGGGTAGCGGGCGCTGACGCCCGGCCGGATGGCGCCGTAGAAGGCGTCGCCGACCTTCTCGCCGTCCACCCAGATCTCGACCCGCTCGACCCCGGCGGCATCCAGGGCCCAGCCGTTGAAGACGACGGTGTCGTTGACGATCTGGCCGTTCCTGGGCATGAAGATCTGACCGAAAGCGGCCTCGTCCGGCTCGTCGGCACGGCAGCTGAAGAAGACCGGGATCTCGGCGATATTGGCTACCTGCCCGGAGATGTCCCCGGCCCGGATGGTCAGTACGTGGAAGCCCCGGACGAAGCCGAAGTCGATCAACGCGCCGATGTTGAGGGCGAAGCGGAAGCCCGCCCGCGGGGAGTCCTTGTAGCCGGGGAAAGCCCGCTCCACGTCCTGGCGCACCAGACCGGCGCAGTTGTAGAGGAAGCCACTGGCCTCGTCGAAGAAGCAGTCGGTGCGGGTGTTGGCCAGGATCGAACCGTCGACCAGGAGCTCCAGATAGCCGATGCCCTCGTCACCAATCTCCACTCCGGCGTCCAGCGCCCAACCGTCCACCACCGACAGCGTGCTGAAGTTGTTGCAGTCGCCGAAGAGGTCGGCATTGCGCGGCGGGAAGCCGATGCTGCCGAAGGGCGCCAGATTGAGCACCGTGTTGGTGAACTGCAGCTGCTTGGCGGGCAGGAAGGTGATCTCCCCCGTCAGGCTGCGACAGCGCGGCTGCACCGTGTACAGGCCGTTGTGGTAGCGGGTGGTGTCGAGATTGAACCCGAAACCCGCCGCCGCCGAATCCGGGAACGACGGATAGCGGTTCTCGACGCCGGTGCGCCGGCGCCCGTAGTCCGCCCGGCCGACGATCCGGCCATCAACGAAGATGTCTACCGAGGCGACGCCATCGTCGTCCAGACACCAACCGTGGATCGGAAGATTGCCGCCGCCACCGTTACCACCACCGGCGATACCGCCGAAGGAGCCGAAGGGGGCAGCCGCCAACGCCGGGCTGGCTATCCACAGCAGCCCAACGGCGAGTCCCAAAAGAGTGATGCGCTTCATGTCCTGCACCTCCAACCGCGTTCTTGACGGCTACCGTTGATCCTCGAAAAAGCTAGAAGAATCCGTCACATCGACAGCGCTGGTTCAAGTCTTACATGAACTTTTCGCGGCAGTGTACCGCCCGTTATACTCAAAAGTCAATGAATGGCCGCTCGCCCGTGGAGCCCACTGGTCCATGGAGCCCACTCGCCCGTGGAACATTCTCGGGCTGCGCTTCCATCCCGACTCTCGCCCTCACGACTGGGCGCCATTCTCCTCCCGCCCTGCACAGCCGTCCAGGTAGCCTGCCACCAGGGACGGCAAAGCCTCCAAATCGTAGCCGCCTTCCAGCACCGAGACCATACGGCCACCACAGACTTCGTCCGCCAGCTCCGCCAGCTGAAGCCCCAGACGGCGGAAGGCGTCTCGACTCACCGCCAGGCCTCCCAGCGGATCGCCTTTCCAGGCATCGAAACCGGCGGAGAGCAGCAGCGCTTCCGGCCGGTACTCCCGCAGCGCCGGAAGGATGATCTCCTGCACCGCCGCTTCCAGCTCGTCGTCACCACTGCCGGCGGCCAGCGGCGCATTCACCGTCGTTCCCTCTCCAGCCCCCCGGCCACGCTCCGAAGCCGCGCCGGTACCGGGGTAGAAGGGAAATTGGTGCGTGCTGGCGTAAAGCACGTCGCCCCGCTCTTCGAATAGGTGCTGGGTGCCGTTGCCGTGGTGGACGTCGAAATCGAAGATGGCGACGCGCTCCATCCCGTGGCGACGGCGCAAGTACTCCGCTGCCACGGCGACGTTGTTCAGATAGCAGAAACCCATGGCCAAGGCATGCTCCGCATGGTGCCCCGGCGGACGCACGGCGGCAAAGGTCCCGCCGCCCTCGGCCAGTTGATGATCCACCGCCGACAACAAGGTCTCTACCGCTCCCCAGGCCGCGTCCCAGGTACCGGCAGACAGGGGATTGTCGGCGGAATCCAGCAGTCCATCGCCCCGCGCGACACAGCGCTGAAAGCGGTCGACATAGGCCGGATCGTGGATTGCCCGCACCATCTCGTCGGCAGCTTCGTGGTGGGCTTCGCGCACCATCGGGTGTCCACGCTGCTCCAACTCGTCGAGGATCCCCTGAAGACGCCGCGGCACCTCCGGGAACCCTGCCGGCGAGGAATGCTCGAGGCAACGAGGGTCGGTGAAGACTCGAATCATGGGGTGGCATCATAGACGATCCCCAGACGAACTGCGAGTCCCACCGCCTCATGCGGGCCCCCGGCCGGCAAGGCGAAATCCCCGGCGCCCCAGCTTTCGGCGCAGCCGGCTGATCACCGTATCGACGGCGCTAGGACTCAAGCTCTCCCCAAGACGCCGGGCGATTTCCTGACTGGAGCATCCCTCCAACAACGCCAACCGCAGGATCGCGCGATTGCGTCGCGGCCGCAGTACGTGGGTGGTCAGGCGCCGACAGCAGCGGGCCAGCTGAGTCAGCCGCTCCCGAGCCAGCAGCCGCGCCTCCGGATCTTCCGTGGAGTCCAGAGCTACCTCGGACAGCGGCGTGGACAACCGCACCCGCCGCTCTCCATGAGCGCCGCCACGACGCTTGAGCGCCGAACGCCGCCGCAGGTGATCCAACACCAGCCGCCGACAGGTGGTGCGCAGGTAGGCGTGAGCCTGGCCGGCGTAAACTCCGCGGAACTCCCGCAGACGGCGGCCTTCATCTGCCAGCAGGCGACAGTAGAGATCTTGAGTCAGCTCCTCCACCTCTCCTCGGCCGGGAATCCTGCCCCGCTCGACCAGCAGCGCGGAGCGGATCCAGCCGCGCACCAGGGGATCGAAGACGCGCACCAGCTCGCCCCAGGCGCAGGATTGCTGGGGAGAGCGCGGTTTTTGGGCAGAGCGATGCCACAGCCGTTCGTAGCCGCAGCGGCGCAGGAGCTCACAGGTAGGGTCGGAAATCATCGTCCACTCCTCTCGTCGAGGGAGTGGAGGTGCGGATCGGCAGGAGCCGTGGACTACGGCGGAAGGCGCGAGCCCCAGAAGCTCTGGGCGGCAAGGGGAACGGACGGTAAGCTCTCAGAAGATACCATAAGTGACGTCTATGCCGCTTCGATGAAATCCGCCGGGGATCCCGAGCCGGCGAGCAGCCCGCCCCATACTCCTGCCAAATTGCTAGAATCCCTCTTCCCGAAGCCGTTGTTCGCTCCAGGGCAGCCGGCACGATCCACCCGCTCTCACACCTCCGGAAGGCCTTCGATGAATCTCTTCGCACCCTCCCACCATCGCTCTTCATCTCCGGGCACCTCATCTTGGCGCTCTACTCTGAAGTCGTTCCGGATGCTGGTAACGATGCTGGCGCTGCCGGGAATGCTGCTCGCGATGGCGGCCTGCGGATCTCCCTCAGGCTCTTCCGACACCGAGAGCCCCTCCGGCGAGGCCGGTGGAACAGAAACCGCCACGGCGACGACGCCCGCCGAACTGGCCGGGGCGGCGGAGGGGTGGAACGTGCTCCTGCTGTCGGTGGACACCCTGCGCGCCGACCGCCTCAACGCCTATGGCTACGGCGAACGCACCACCAGCCCGGCCCTCGACGAGCTCTTCGCCGGCGGCGTGCGCTTCCAGCAGGCCTCCGCTCCCCGGTCCATCACCTGGCCGTCCCTCGCCTCGGTGCTCACCGGCCTCTACCCCAGCGGCCACGGGGTCTTCGAGAACGGCTACGAGCTGCCCGAAGACTTGCCCACCTTGCCCCTGCGCCTCGACGCCGCCGGCTACCAAACCGCGGCCTTCCTGAGCAATATGTGCCGCGCCGGCCATCGCGGCTGGGATGCCTTGCGCTGCAGCCAGGGCCGGGACGGTCGCACCCTGCAGTGGGCGCTGGAGTGGAGCGACACCCTCGACCGAGAGCAGCCGTTCTTCCTCTGGGTGCATTATTTCGGTGCCCATTCGCCGTATTACAACGGCGGTGACCTGGCAGCCCGAGAGCTCGACCCCGACTATCAGGGGGACCTGATCCCCAAAAAGTGGCGCCTGGACCGGGTGATGGAAGAAAAGGAAGAGCTGGACGCGGCGGACCGCCGGCACCTGGACGCCATCTACGACGCGGCGGTCATCGGCAGCGACGGCCTCTCCGGCCGGCTGCTGGCGGGGCTGCGGGAGCGCGGCCTGCTGGAGCGTACCCTCGTCGTCTTTCTTTCAGACCACGGCGAGGATCTTTACCAGCACAACGGCTACCTCTACCACGCGTGCTCGGTGTATCAGTCTTCGCTCCACGTGCCCCTGGGCTTCGTGGCTCCGGGCTTGATCCCGGCGGATTCGGCGGTGAGCCAGCCGGTGGAGCTGACGGACGTGGCGCCGACGATCCTGGATCTGCTGGGACTGCCGCCCATCGAGGAGGCCCACGGCCTGTCCCTGCGCCCCTACCTGGAGCGCCCCCAGCGCGGCGGCGCCGGCAAGCCCGCCTACACCGAATACGGCGACACCCGGATCCACACCGTCCTCAGCGGAGATTGGAAGCTGGTGGTCAATCCCGACAAGCTCACCCCCTTCTGTTTCGGCGGCGGGCCGGCGGACCTCTACCCCATCGAGGCGCTGGAGCTCTACAACCTGGCCGAGGATCCCTTCGAGCAGGAGAATCTTTCCACCCAGCACCCGGCCCGGGTCGCCGAGCTCCAAACCCTCATCCGCCAGCGCTTCGCCGGCCTCGCCCAGCGCACCGAGCGCCAGGACATCCCCGAGGAGCTGAAGGAAGAGCTACGCAGCCTCGGGTACGTGGCCAACTGAACGGCTCCCCTTCCCCCCGCAACCATCCGCCCCCACGAAAAAACGGCGGCTGTTCCTCTCGGGAACGCCGCCGTTTTTCTTGAACCGCCCGGGTTCGGATCGTGGGCGATTCGAATCGCTGAAAGGCTTGCCGCCCTCAGCGCATCTTCTCTTCTTTGAATTCCACGTGCTTGCGGACTCTCGGGTCGTACTTCTTCAGCACCAGCTTCTCGGTGGAGTTCCGCTTGTTCTTGGTGGTGGTGTAGAAGTAGCCGGTGCCGGCGGTGGAAACGAGCTTGATCTTGTCGCGCATGGCTGCTTATCTCCTAGGTCTGGCCTGATCGTCGCTGTTGGGGAGCAGCTCGGCGACCCACGGCCCCGAACTCGCAGATCGTAGAAGCTACCCCACTCCCCAGTCATCCGTCAAGCCCGCCTCCGGCGGCCGCGGTGCTCCCCCAGCTGCCCGATTCCGCGCACAGCCCCGTGCGGAATCGCGCGGCGAAAGCTCTCCTCTCCACGCCCAACCGCCCCTCGGGACCGACCTCGCCCACAGCAGAAGCAGCGCAAAGCACTGATTAGAAGAGGCTTACTAGGACTACTCGCACTCCCGGCGCAAGCTGGCATCACCCTTGCCATTTAGGAAAGCAACTCGACCTTGAATCGGCTCCCGCCGGTTCCCATCAACGCCCCCGGCCGCTGCCGATCACGGCCAAGGTCCGGGCAAAGCAAAGGAGAAACCATGTTTTCCACCTCCCTTCCCACCCGCGTCCTCCTCAGCGCCGTCGCTCTCGTGCTCTGTTTGGCGGCGGTGCCCGCCACCGCCGACTGCTGGGACGATGCCGCCGATCTCTACGACAGCTGCATCGACATGCAGTTCATCTTCCACGGGCAGCTCTACACCGCCTCCGAGGAAGCCTGTGCGGAGCTCTCCGGCGAGCACATCAACGCCTGCCTCGTGAGCATGGGCAAGACCAACCCCGAGTACATCGAGTGCGGGCTCCAGTACACCTACTACTGCGTTGGCTACATCGGCCCGGTGGACGCCTTCACCCATGCGCCGGACAAGCACTTCTGCTCGGAGTACATGTTCGTGACCCGGCAGCTGAACTGCTACTGATCCACCGGCGAAGCTGAACGCCTCTTCCTCTGCCACCCGCGGCCGAGCCTTCAACATTCTTGGAGGCTTGGCCGCGGGTTGTTTGGGGCTATTGGTTTTTTGGGACTATTCGCCGCCCTCGGCCTCCAGCCCATGCTTGGACAGCCGCCGATAGAGCGCCGTGCGGCTGATTCCCAGCAGCTCCGCGGCGCGGGTCTGGTTGCCGTCGCAGCGCTCCAAAGCCTGGACGATGGCCCGCCGCTCCAGGGCATCGAGGTCGAGTTCCTCCGGCAACCCGCCGGCGACCTCCCTGACCCCACCGGCTCCGGACTCCGCCAGATCCTCCGCCAACGCCCCCTGCACCATGGCGCCGTCGAGCACCTGGGCGTGGGCCGCTTGCAGCACCAGCCGCCGCACCACGTGCTGAAGCTGGCGCACGTTGCCCGGCCAGGAATGCTCCACCAGCCGTTCCAGAGCTTCCCGCGTCAGACCTCGAACACCCTGCCCCGCCTCCTCCACCGCTCGGCGCAGGAAGTGCTCCACCAATGCGGGAATGTCTTCTCGCCGTTCCGCCAGCGGCGGCACCCGCAGTACGCAGCCGGCGAGGCGATAGTAGAGGTCGCGGCGAAAGCTGCCCTCCTCCAGCCGCTCCGCCAGACGGATATTGGTGGCCGCGACCACCCGCACGTCGACGTTCACCGGCCGCCCGCCCACCGGCGTCACCTCCTGCTCCTGCAGCGCCCGCAGGAGCTTTGCCTGGAGCTCCGGCGACATCTCGCCCACCTCGTCCAAGAAGAGGGTTCCTCCCTCCGCCTGCTGGAAGCGTCCCCGCCGCTCACTCACCCCCGTCGCCACGGCCTTGCCGATGCCGAAGAGCTCCGCCTCCAGGAGCTCCGACGGGATGGCGGCACAGTTGAGAGCGACGAACGGGCCCTTGCGGCGGCGAGAAGAGAGGTGCGCTGTGCGGGCAATCCCTTCCTTGCCAACCCCTGTCTCCCCCACCACCAGGATCGGCAGATCCGATGGCGCCACCGCTGCGAGCTCGAAGAAGAGCCGCTCCGCCGCCGGCGAGGAACCCCGCAGATAGCCTTCGGGAACGACCAGTCTCGAGCTCCCGGCAGGACGCGCATTGACCGAGAACTCTCTTGAGTCCATCTCTGGAAGGCTCCGCCGGGCCCAAGCCAGGAGCAAGTCCCACCAGGCCAGATGCGGGCTGAGGACAAAGGTAGAGCTGGAGCCAGCGCTGGGATCGCCGCCGCCCCACAACAAGGCCGCCACCCGACGCTGCTCGGCGGAAGATCGTGCTTCGACGGCGCCCAGGATCCAAACTCCACCGGACGCCGCGGAGATTCGTCTGGCGTCTGCAGTACCGGGCTCACCCCCTTGCTCGCCCACGGCCTCCAAGGCTTCCCGCGGCGGCCGGCCGGAGGCGGCGAGGATCGCCGGCGGCGTCCCCGGTGCCATGTCCAGCAGCGCCGCGCCGGCGGCCCCGAGCCTGGTTGCCAGCGCTGCCAGGGCCGGCGCCAGCGAGCCACCGGAACGCAGCGGCAAATGAGACGTGAACGCGGCGAGAGCCACCAGGCCCTCCCCCTCCCGCCCCCAGGAGACCGCCGGCTCCGCCTCTCCCATGAAAGGGGTCTCGAAAGCCGCCGAGCTTTCTCGTCGCTGCCTGGCCCCCTCGCCGAGAGAGCCGCCGCCCAGGTCCGCGGCCGGCCCGGAATCCAAAGCCAGCCCGGAGTCCAAAGCCAGCCCGGAGTCCAGAGCCAGCCCGAAGTCCAGAGCCAGCAAGTCCGCGGGCAGGGGATCCAGGGTCAGCTCCACCGGGCCGAAGCGCACAGCCTCCCCGGCCCCCAGCTCGGCGCTATCCACTCGAAGATCTCCGACGAAGGTGCCATTCTTGCTGGCCAGGTCCTCCACCGTCACCCGGTCGCCGTCCACCAAGAGCAGCGCATGGCGCTTCGAGACGCCGGGCTCCGCCAGGACCACCCCCCGGCCGGGCCGCGAGCCGACGCGGTTGATTCCCGAGCCCAGCAGGAAGGTCCGCTCTTCGCCGCCCACCACGCCGCGCAGGGTCCAGCGGCGGGCTCCCTGGGCCGTCACCCGTCCACCTCGATCATGGGCCCTCCCGACCGGCAAGCCATTGCTCTCCTCTCGCCACCTGCGGCGCCGCCCGGTCTCCGAGGGAGCGAAGAGTCTCCAAGGCCTGGCGCACCAAATCCAGTCCCCGGGGCACGTCCTCCCCCGCTTCGTAGAGAGCCCGTCCGAGGGCGAACTGCATCAAGGCCTTGTCGAACGGATCGGCCTCGGAAGCATTCATCGCCGCCATAGCGGTCTCGAGGGGAGCGACCCCGTCTTCGGCCCGCCCCATGGTCACCAGAAGGTCACCCAGCTCGCCGCGGAGCTTGGTCAGACGAGCATCCTGGAGCTGGGCTCTCTCACCGATGGCGAGGGCCCGCTCCAGGATCTCCAGGGACTCCTCGTAGCGCCCTTGGCGCTTGCGGATCTGGCTGAGCAGCGCCAGCGAGAGGACGCGATCCGGGCTCAGCTCCAACCCTGCCTCCAGCTGCCGGGCAAGGCTGGTTTCCAGAGCCTCGGCGGCGCGCTCCGGCTCGCCCGCCCCGAGATAGGCGATGGCGATGTTGTGATACGCCTGATACGGAGAATGAAGCGTGCCTTCCGGATGCTCCAAGAATGCCTGGAAGTGCTCTATCGCCGCAGCTCGCTCCCCTTTCATATTGGCCACCATGCCCAGGGCAAACTCCAAGCCCGCCTCGAGATCAGGGCGGGATCGGCGCTCCACCGCCGCCCGCGCCAGCCGGCTCCAATGTTCCACCCCTTCGAGATCTCCGGCGAATCGCCGGTTGATCACCAGGAAGATCAAGGCGTTGGCCAGGACCTCGTCATGGCGACTCTCCAGAGCCAGCTCCACCGCCTCCAACATCATCTCCCGGGCACCCGTGAGGTCGCCGCCAAAGACTTTGCTCCGAGACAGCTCCAGACGAGCTTCCGCCGCCAGAGGCTCATAGCCCAGCTGGTCGATCTCCGCCAGCACCTCCGGCGTCCGGTCGATGACCTCCTCCAGCTGTCCGGCTTGGGCGCGCGCGCGCAGCTCCGCGACCTCTTCCCGCAAGACCTCCACCCGCTGCTGAATCGCAGGATCCGCCGGCGGCGCCTTCAACGCCATCAGAGCCCCCAGATCGCTGCACCCTTCCAGGGCCGGCAGACGCAGCACCGCCGGCACACGCCCCAGATCCGGAGCCTCCAGATCTCCCAAGACATCCACCGCGGCCCGCACTTCGAGCAGCCGGTGATCCAGGCAGGCCACCTGGAGGTCGAGCATCGCCTCCGACTGCTCCCCCCGCAGGCGCGTCGCTTCACAAGCCTGGATCCGCGAAGTCCGCCAGCGCTCGGTGTAGTCGCCCAGAGAGCGCTGCACGAAATTCCAAGCGGACTCCGCCATCGGAGAGCCGGAAGCCAGCAGGGAGCTCTGCAATTCGCTCTGCGCCGACTCTCCCCAAACCGCCGCCAGCTTGGCATCCGCGCCCTGGCACAGCTGCCCGGGATCTGCGAATCGATACGAGCTCCAGGCCACGGCCCCCAAGATCATGAGGAATCCCGCCGCCAGCGCCGCCCATCGCCAGCGCCGCGCCGGATCCCGACGCAACGCCGACAGCAAATCTGCCAAAGACGCAAAACGCTGGCCCGGCTCCTCAGCCAGCCCGCGCTGCAACACTCGATGGAGCCAACGAGGAACCCGGGCGCCGGAGGCTCTCTCGTCCCCCTCCTGCCCGGAGCGGTCCGGCCTCTCTACAGAAAAAGCAGCCCGGCCATAGAGAGCCTCGTAGAGACAGGCGCAGAAGGAGAATTGATCGGATCGGTGATCCGCGGCCTCGCCGCGGCGCTGCTCCGGCGACATGTAGGCCGGGGTTCCGACGGCGCCGTGCTGCTGGGTCACCGGCGCCGCCAGCAGCCTGGCGCTGCCCTCGGAGGTCCCCGCCGAATCCTCCGACAACGAATCTTCGACGGCTCGGTCCACCAGCCGGGCGAGACCAAAATCCACCAGCACGCCGCGGCCGTCCTCCGTCACCATGACGTTGGAAGGCTTGACGTCGCGGTGAACCAAGCCGGCCTGGTGAACGGCGTAGAGCCCCTCGCCGAAGTCGAGGAAGAGCCGCACCACTTCGCGCCAGGATCGGCGCTTCTCCGCCAGCCACTGGGCCAAGGTCCGCCCCTCGATGAGCTCCATCGCCAGGAAGAACTGGTCCCCTACGGCACTGGCGTCGTAGACCCGCACCAGATTCGGGTGCGCCAGCTGGGCGATGGCCTTGGCCTCCCGCACCAGCCGAGCGCGCGCTACTTCCGACTGCAGGAGATCACCGCGCAGGACCTTGATCGCCACCTTGCGGTCGAGCTCCGGGTCGAAGGCCGAGAACACGACTCCCATGCCGCCCTGTCCCAAGGATTCCAGGAGAAGGTAGCGGCCGAGGGAGAGACCGCGAACCTCTTCCGGCGAGGGCTCCTTTCCGTCCTTTCCAGGCCGAGGAGGGAGAGGGCCTAGGGATTCTGTGACGTCATGGCTCATGGATTCGCAGTAGACCGATCCCACAGGGACGCCGTCCGCTGGCCGTCAGGAGCAGCAACGGAGCCCGGGAGGAAAGGCGGTGTCTTGAACAGATTCTACGAGCAGCGTCGCGAAAAGATTTGGCGATCCTTGCAAGATCTACCGTCACCGTCCGAAGACTTTGCTTCTGCGGAAGCCGTACGAAACTGACGAGCGTGGAGACCGAGAAGACCGGAACGGCCTGACGGGATGAAAATCGGTCTGAGAGAAAGGCAGGTTGGGAAGGAAGAGATAAATGGCGGGGCCGACGGGACTCGAACCCGCGACCTCCGGCGTGACAGGCCGGCATTCTAACCAGCTGAACTACGACCCCGCGTCTCTTCCAGCGGCGGCAGAGGTTATCAGAAGGTCTCGGCGAGATGCCACAATTTTCTCGTGGCCGGCCGATTTTTCCTTTTCCACCCCTCGCTGACGAAATCTCAACGCCTCGAAAGCCGTTGAAGCCCGTCGCCAGGAGGCTTGGTGGCCTCAAAGCTCGGTGGGAGGTTGCCCTGGTGGGAGGTGTGGGATTCGAACCCGCGACCCCCTGCGTGTAAAGCAGGTGCTCTAACCAGCTGAGCTAACCTCCCCGCCGCCAGAGCCGCCAATGGTAACCGCCGTCTTAGAACAAGTCAATGACACCGTCCGGGAGTGTCGTGTCCTGGTCTGAGTCCTGGGAATCCTCCGAGACGGCGATCGCCAGCGAGGGCCGGCACGGATTCCGACCAGGAGGCGGCCGGCTGCGACGTGGCGCTCTTTCGGTGGCATGAAGTTTTCATGCAAGAATGGTGAAGCAGCCCGGCTGGCCTAACCGCTCCGGCTGCTTCGGACACACCAAAGCAACCTCATAGGAAGGAGCCTTCATACCCATGTTCACCCTCCCAGACCTTCCCTACGCCCACGACGCCCTCGAGCCCCACATCGACGCGCGCACCATGGAGATTCACCACGGCAAGCACCACCAGGGCTACGTCAACAAACTCAACAAAGCCCTGGAAGGTCACGCCGAGCTGGCCGGCAAGAGCGTCGAAGACCTCATCGCCAACCTCTCCAGCGTGCCTGAGTCCATCCGCACCGCGGTGCGCAACAATGGTGGCGGCCACCTCAACCACAGCCTCTTCTGGCCCACCATGAGCCCCAACGGCGGTGGTGCCCCCGGCGGTGACCTGGCGTCGGCCATCGAGCGCGACCTCGGCGGCTTCGACAAATTCAAAGAGACCTTCGCTGGCGCCGCCGGTGGCCGTTTTGGCTCCGGCTGGGCCTGGCTGGTGGTGGACGGCGGCAAGCTCGCCGTCACCTCCACCGCCAACCAGGACAACCCCCTGACCGATGGCAAGACTCCCATCCTCGGCCTCGACGTCTGGGAGCACGCCTACTACCTGCACTACCAGAATCGCCGGCCGGATTACGTCAGCGCCTGGTGGAACGTGGTCAACTGGGATCAGGTGGCCAAGAACTTCGCCAACGCCGGCTGATTTCGTTCAGCACGGGCTGCTAGCCAACCTGCCGGGCCCAACGGGCTCGAAATGAAAAGGGCTCCCACCACGGGAGCCCTTTTTTTGTTGCCTCTCTCGAGGGCCCTCTGCCACCGGGTGGCCATCATCTACGCCTCCTACCCCCCGAGTCACATCCCACAGCCCAGCCAAGGCCATCCCAGGCTCTACCCGCAGGAAAGTTCCTCCGAGAGCTTCCTCCGCTCACTCACTGCACACCAGAAGCCCGCAATCCCCTTGATTTCATGGACAAATCCGCCCCGACGCCGGCATCCAGCCTCGGGGTAAAGTTTGAATATACAGAAGTTTGCACGACTCCGCTCAACGAATGAGCACCAATGACAACCGAGCTGAGCGCATGTTCAAGGTATTTTCAATAGAGTCTCTCTATGATTACAACGATCCGAGATGGATTGAGCAGCATCGAGACGCAGATCAAGCAGCAAATGAAGAGCGAATCGAGCAGCCGTTGACTGCACGACCACCGAAGCCAAGGAGGAGACACCCATGACCGCCATCAGCACCGCAGAAGCTCACAGCATCCAGACACCGCCGGCTCCGACCCCCGCCCCGCGGAAGCACCTGACCAAGGTCTTCAAGGCTCTGTCCGACGGCACGCGACAGGAGATTCTGCGCCTACTGGAGAGCAACCAGCGGACCGTTGGCGAGATCGTCGGCAACTTCAACCTCTCCCAGCCGACCATTTCCCGCCACCTCTCCGTGCTCAAGGAAGCGGACCTGGTGGTGGATCAGCGTCAGGGGCAGAACGTCATCTACCGGCTCAACGACGAGGCCCTGTCCACGTCCATGCGCAGCTTCTTCGGCCAGTTCCGCAGCTGCCAGCACTCCTTGCGCTGAGCCTGACGGCCACGCGGCGACGACCAGGCGCCGGGGATCCAGGGGAGCTAGGTCTTCAACAGTAGGATCTCCAAACCGAAGGGCCCTCAGCCGCCGACACCAAGCATCCGACCGCCGGAGCATCGGGATAGCACCCTCCTCTTTCCCGCAGCTCCGGCGTCTTTGCATTTCCCAACTAGCCTTCCCCTGACGACAGCGCTATACTCCAGGATCCGTCTGGGGGAAGCCCTCCGGGCGAGAGTCGTGGATTCTCTTCCACGGGGTCCGCGCTTCGTCACGGCCCATCAAACAACAAGGCGGTGTAGCTCAGGTGGTTAGAGCAAACGGCTCATAACCGTTGTGTCGGGGGTTCAAGTCCCTTCACCGCCACCATTCCGGTATCCACCATCGCAATCCGGAGTAGCGACCTCCGGAGCCGGCTCCTCCGCCAGCTCCGCCTCCACACGCCGGCCCTCTGCGGCCAGCGCATCCTCGTCGCATTCTCCGGCGGCCCCGATTCCACGGCCCTCCTCGCCCTCCTCTCCGAGCTCGCTGCGGAACGCCCGAATCTCCCGGACGACCAAGCCACCCCGAAGCTGCAGCTCTTCGCGGCCCATTACGATCATCGCCTTGACCCCGACTCCCGGCACCGCGCCCGGCGGGCTCAGGAGCTGAGCGAGGAGCTCGGCGTCCCCTTCTGCCTCGGCCACCGCGCGAACGACGAAACCGCCGACGCTGGGGAAAGCCCGGAGGCCGCGGCGCGGCGGCTGCGCTACCGCTTCCTCGAAGCTCAGCGGCGCGCCCTCGATGCCCGCTTCCTGCTCACCGCCCACCACCGTGACGACCAGGCGGAAACCCTCCTCCTGCGCATGCTCCACGGCACCGGCATCGAAGGACTGGCGGGAATCCGGCACCGTCGGGGCACTCTGCTGCGGCCACTGCTGGGCCAAGATCGCCACGACCTGCGGTCGTACCTTGCCGCCCGCGGGCTCGAGCCGATTCTCGACCCCACCAATCAGGACCTCCGCGTGCCACGCAACGCTCTACGCCACAGTGTCCTGCCCCACCTGGCGCGCCGATCGCCGAACCTGGTGCCGCGATTGGCCCGCCTCGCCGACGCCGCCCAGGGCGCCCGCCGCCGTCTCGACCCTCTTCTCCAACAGGCTCTCGAGCCCCACCAGGCCTTTCGCGGAGTGGCGGTGCGCCGACAGCGACTGCAGGCCCTGCCGCCGGAGCTCCTCGCCCCCGCCCTGGCCCTGCTCCACCGCCGGGCCGGCAGCCCGTATCCCGCCCGCGCCGCCGCTCTTCAAGAGCTCCGGCGCCAGCTCGCGGCGGGGCGGCAGGTGGGTTGTGATTGCGGGGGCGGCTGGCGTTGGGAGCAGCAAGGAGAATGGCTCTCTCTTCGACATGCCCCACCTCCAACACCACCTTTCTCTTATACTCTGGAAGTTCCGGCCGAAGCAGCGGTCCCATCGGCCGCCCCTTCGCAGGTCGGCCCCACGCACGCTGAGCCCGAGCAGGCCGAGCTCCAAGAGACCGTTCACGAACGGGTCCTTCCGGAGCTGGCGGTGCGCATTCGGCTGTGTCGAGGGTCCGCGGCCGCGGAGGCGGAGAGCCCGGCGCCGACGGGCCCAGAAGCTGGGGATTTATCCCTCGGCGCCCCGCAGACCGCGCGAGCAAGGCTGGTACTCGTACCGGGGGATCGGCTCACGATCCGCAATCGCCGCCCCGGCGACCGCGTCCAGCCCGCCGGATCGAGCACCCGCAAGCGGCTGAAGGAGGTGCTCATCGATCGCCGAGTCCCGCGCTCGCAACGCGATCAACTCCCCCTCCTATGCATTGGCGGAAATATTGCATGGGTTGTCGGGGTTACCGTCGACGAGCGTTTCCGCAAGCGGGACGGCGGAAACCCATGGATTTTCGAGGTGGAGCCCGCATGAACACGCGCAAAGATTCGAGCAGCCGGTCCGACGGATCGGATCGGCAGTCCGCGGAGACCCAGCCTCCTGGAACCCAGGCTGTAGAAAGGCTGTATGGCGCTGACGCCATCCGGGACCGCATCGGCGCCACCGGGCGTCACCTCCTGAGCCTCGACGCCGACGACCCGCTGGTCGTCTCTCTGCTCAGCGGCTCGGTGCAATTCCTCATCGACCTGCTGCGCAGCATCGGCAACGACCTACGCTACGAGTTCATCCACGTGGACAGCACCGAAGGCGAAGGAGACGGCATCAAAGAGCTGCACTACCCGATCCCGTTCCAGGTGCAGGGCGCGGACATCCTCTTGCTGCGCGACGTCACCGCCACCGGCGTGATCGAGAATTATCTAGTGGAACAGCTCGAGCAACAGGGGGCCCAGCGGGTGCGTACGATCTCGCTGGTCAACGTCCCCGCACGACGCACCACCGAGTTCGAAGCCGAATACAGTCTGTTTACCGCCCCCCCGGAGGTCCAGAGGCTGGTAGGCTACGGTATGAAATATCGAGGGCGCTACGGAAACCTGCCTTACATCGGGCAGCTCTCCTGATCGCCCGGGTGCCGCTGGCGGCGCCCCATCAGACAAGGAAATCGACCATTGAATTCTGCCACGCTCAAAACTCTCT